>JAJYRW010000198.1 GCA_021793895.1 Actinomycetes bacterium | reverse complement strand
TGAGCAGTCGGTGCGCAGCGCGATCAACCACTTCGTCGATCAGGGCGTGGATGGGCTGGTCGTGGTCACGACCAGCATCAAGGGGGACGAGACCTTCGAATCGCTCGGGCTAGACATTCCGATCGTGGTGGTGGGCGCCGGCCGCGCCCCGCGTGCGGACGAGATATCTGTAGCGGTTGACCAAGAATATGGCGCGCGGCTTGCCGTGCGACACCTGCTGGAGCAGGGGCACATCGACATAGTGCACGTCAGTGGCCCGGAAGACTCCTTCGATGCGCGCGCTCGCGTAAACGGTTTTCGGTCGGAAATGGAAGCAGCCGGGCTCACCCCGCGCCCCATTATTACCGGGGATTGGACTGAGGACCGCGGCTATGAGGTTGGCAAAGAGATCTGCGCGGGAAACGAAAACCTCCCGACCGCGATTTTTGCCAGTAATGACCCAATGGCGCTGGGCATTATTTACGCCCTAACTGAAGCCGGCCACGAAGTTCCCCGGGATGTGAGCGTTGTGGGCTTCGATGACGTGCCAGGCGCGAAGTTTTACCGCCCTCCGCTGACGACCTTGCGCCAAAACTTTGAGGCACTGGGTCGCAGGTGTATTGAGGCGCTTTTAGGGGCTATTGAGAACTCGCATGAACCGCATGCCGCGCCGATTAAACCGCAGTTGGTGGTGCGCGGTTCTACGGCTGTGCCGCGGCCGGCATAGTTTTTCGCGGGTTGCTTGATTGGCCCATCTGCAGTCTTCGACCCACTTCTGGCGCTTCCTGCTCAAAATGCGAAAAACCTAAAGCGTTTTCGGTCGGGCTTGACAACCATATTGTTAGCGTTAACAATATGGGTGATAGCGGCCCAGCATGCCCTCGCACCATGTGAGCCGCGTAAGTTGCCCTAATAAAGAGATAAGGCCCAACGATGGGAAGGGATGAGCAATGAAGAACATCCTCGATTTGCCGCCGAGCAAAGAACTCGCGCTCGGCATCGAATTGGGATCGACGCGCATTAAGTCCGTGCTCATTGGTCCGAATAAGGAACCGCTGGCTACTGGTTCACATGAGTGGGAAAATCAGTACGTCGACGGCGTGTGGACATATTCCCTTGACGCCGTTTGGCATGGACTGCGCGCAAGTTACGCCGATCTGAAGTCCGAGGTGCAAGCCAAATACGGTACCGGGCTAACTGAGATCGGGTCGATCGGAATCTCGGCGATGATGCACGGCTACTTGCCGTTCGATGCCGCCGGGGAGCTTCTGACCCCATTCCGCACGTGGCGCAATACCTTTACCGAAGAGGCCAGCGCCGAACTGTCTGAGCTTTTTTCGTTTAACATCCCGCAGCGCTGGAGCATCGCCCATCTCTACCAGGCGATCCGCAAAGGTGAAGAGCATGTAGGCAGCATCCATTCGCTCACGACCTTGGCCGGATATGTGCACTGGCAACTCACCGGTGAGCAGAAGATGGGAGTCGGCGAGGCCTCCGGCATGTTCCCGATCGACTCCACAACGGGGAAATTCCACGCCAAAATGCTCGATCAATTCACGGAATTGATCGCCAAGAACAACTTCTCGTGGAATATTTCCGAAATTTTGCCCGAGGTGCTAGTGGCCGGTGAACAGGCCGGAAACCTCACGTCCGCGGGAGCCAACCTGCTCGACCCGAGCGGCGACCTGCAGCCCGGCGCCATCTTCTGCCCACCCGAGGGCGACGCGGGCACCGGCATGGTTGCCACCGACGCGGTCGCGCCGCGTACCGGAAACATCAGCGTCGGCACGTCCATCTTCGGCATGGTGGTGCTCGAACATGAGCTCAAAAAGCGCCACGACGAGCTCGACATCGTGACCACCCCCGCTGGCGATCAAGTCGCCATGGTCCACTGCAATAACGGAGCCTCCGAAATTGGCGCCTGGGCGCAGATCTTCCGGGAATTCGGCCAGCGCCTGTCCGGAGCAGATGTTGACAGCTCCAGCGTGTTCCAAAGCCTGTTCACCAGCGCCTTGGAATCCGAAGGGGATGCGGGCGGTCTGATCGCCTATAACTACCTCTCGGGTGAACACATCACGGGCTTCGAAGAGGGGCGCCCCCTGGTGGTGCGCCGTCCAGGCCGAGAATTCACGCTTGGCAATTTCGTGCGCAGCCAGCTCTATGCGGCATTTGCCACACTGCGCCTTGGAATGGACATTCTCACGCAGGATGAGGGTGTTGAGGTCGACAAACTGCTGGCCCACGGTGGCATGTTCCAAACCGAGGGCGTCGCGCAACAATTACTTGCCGGATCTTTAAACGTTCCGGTCTCGATTTCGAATACTGCCAGTGAGGGTGGCGCGTGGGGTGCGGCAGTTTTGGCCGCCTATGCCGCAAGCGGCAAGCGTGAGGCGGGGCAAAACCTGCAACAGTATTTGGACGCGGAGGTATTCGCCAACACCACGTTCACATCTGCTGAACCCCAAGAACGCGACGTAGCGGGATTCAACGAGTTTTATGCAGACTGGCGCGCCGGCTTCGCCGTGGAACGCGCCGCAATCGAAAATCTTTAATTTGCGGGGCAGCCCGCAGGAAAAATGAAAGGAAGACATGGATTCGCCCGAAAAAAAGCCGGAGCACGACCCCGCAAACTGGTCGCCTGAACTCCAAGCACAAATCCAAGAAATCAGCGAAGACCTCACCAAGCAGCACGCCGAGATTTTGCGCTGGGGGTTAGTCGTGTGGACCGGCGGTAACGTTTCCGCCCGCGTCCCCGGATATGACCTACTGGTTATTAAGCCTTCGGGGCTGTCCTATGACGAATTGACGCCCGAATCGATGGTCGTATGCGACCTATTCGGAAACGTGGTGCGCGGTGAGCACGCCCCGTCGTCCGACACCGATTCCCACGCTTATGTTTACCGGCACATGCCCGAGGTGGGCGGCGTCGTCCACACGCACTCAACTTACGCGTGCGCCTGGGCTGCGCGCGGCGAAGCAATTCCCTGCGTGCTGACCGCCATGAGCGACGAGTTCGGCGGGGAAATCCCAATCGGTCCATTCGCGCTCATCGGCTCTGATGAGATTGGTAAGGGAATCGTCGAAACGCTGCGCGGCCACCGCTCGCGTGCCGTGCTCATGCAAAACCACGGGCCCTTCACGATCGGCAAAAACGCCGCCGATGCGGTCAAGGCCGCCGTCATGTGCGAGGACGTCGCCCGCACCGTTCATATTTCTCGCCAACTCGGCGAAGCCATTCCTATTCCCCAAAGCGATATTGATTCGCTGTTCGATCGCTACCAAAACGTGTACGGGCAGACCCCGCAAGGAGAACTTTAAATGAAACTCAACGAACTCGAAGTCTGGTTTGTAACCGGCAGCCAGGGACTCTATGGGCCGGAGACGTTGGATCAGGTTGCGGAGCAGTCGCGTAAGGTTGCGGAGCGGATTGCGGATGACGCCCAGGTTCCGGTGCGGGTGGTGTGGAAGCCGGTTTTGACTTCTTCGGATGCGATTAAGCGTCTGTTTTTGGAGGCGAATACGGCTGATAATTGCGTGGGTGTGATTGCGTGGATGCACACTTTCTCGCCGGCGAAGATGTGGATTTCTGGTTTGGATGCGTTGCAGAAGCCGTTGTTGCATTTGCATACGCAGGACAATGTGGAGCTGCCGTGGTCGACGATCGACATGGACTTCATGAACCTGAACCAGGCTGCGCATGGGGACCGGGAGTTTGGGTATATCCAAACCCGGTTGTCGGTGCCGCGTAAGACGGTGGTGGGTCACACTTCGCATGCGCACACTAATGCGCGGATTGGGACTTGGACGCGCGCGGCTGCTGGTTGGCATGCGGTGCAGAATCTGAAGCTCGCCCGTTTTGGTGACAATATGCGCAATGTCGCGGTCACTGAGGGGGATAAGACCGAAGCCGAGTTGCGTTTTGGGGTGTCGGTGAACACCTGGGGCGTTAACGACTTGGTGGAGCGGGTTGATGCGGCTCCGAAGGCCGATATTGACGCGCTGGTGGCTGAGTATGAAGAGCTTTACGATGTGGCCCCCGAGTTGCGTGCGGGTGGGGAGCGGCATGAGTCGCTGCGTTATGGCGCGCAAATTGAGTGGGGGATGCGTTCCTTCCTCGAAGCGGGCGACTTTGGTGCTTTCACCACCACGTTCGAAGACCTGGGTGGG
>JAJYRW010000197.1 GCA_021793895.1 Actinomycetes bacterium | reverse complement strand
AAAGCGCGAGCGTTCCGCGCGGAGTAAGGCAGCGCATGGAATCTTCATAAGTAGCACGGCCCACCCCGTCATAAACCACGGGCAACCCGGCGCCGTCCGTCAATCGGAGCACCTCATCGGCAAAGTTCACTTCGTCATACCGAATCACTTCTGCCGCACCGGCCTCGCGCGACAGCGCAGCTTTTTCATCGGTGGAGACGGTCGTCAAAACTCGCGCGCCTCGGTGGGTAAGTAGTTGCGTGAGCAATAGCCCCACGCCGCCCGCGCCGGCGTGCACGAGCACCGTTTCTCCGGCGGCTACGGGATAGGTAGAAGTTCCTAGATAGTGCGCGGTCAAACCCTGGAGCAGCACTGCTGCGGCGTCCTCATCCGTGACGCCTGCCGGGATCGGCACCGCTACATCGGCGGCCAGCACCGCGTGCGTGGTGTAGCCGCTGCCGGGAACGCTCGCCCAGGCCACGCGATCGCCAACTTGCACATGCTCCACATCGTCGCCGACCGACTCGACCACGCCGGCACCTTCCATCCCGGCGACGAACGGGAAATCCATATTGTGGGTGCCATTGCGCTGATAGATATCGATGAAGTTGACCCCGCCGGCGCTGACTTTGACGCGCACCTCGCCGCGCCCCGGCGCCGCCACGGACCGCTCTTCAACCTTAAGTACATCCGACTCGCCCTCGGCCTGAACTACAACACTGCGAGCGGTAATTGAACCATCAGCGGACTGGCTGGACACTAGGCATCTTCCGATCTGATTACGCCAAACTCATTCAACCTGCGGACGAATGGAGCCAGGCACGCTTCTAAATGTTCCACGGTGACGAGCGGGCGCGGCCGAATTCCATGCGGATCAGCTAGCACCGTTATCGGGCCCACATCGTCACTGAGCCCAAATCTATCGATAACCAGTTGCGTGTGGAATAAATCGCCATCCGTTGGCAGGGCGTGGCTCAAAATTATGTTCGGCAATCCGGCCTCATTCGCGCGCGCAAAACCCAGTTCACCGCGTTCCAATACCAAGGTCTGCTCGGGCATGGTGCCCAATTTTCCGGCCGCAAAATCTACAATGTTCGGCTCCTCGGCCGGGGCATAGTCGCTACCGGCTACCAGAGCCGTTTCAGCCAAATCTGCCAAAAAATTGGCCAGGAGCGAGCGCACCTCGTCCTGAGCCAGCGCGGAGGTGAGCGCAATTTGCCAACCTGCCTCGGCGGCGTCCTTAATCAATCGAATGGCATCGGGACGCGGAGCGGCGCCACCATTTCGGAAAAGTACGTCATCAAAATTCACAACTAGTGCGGGCATCGTCACTCCCAAAGTGGTGCGAGATCCTGCTAATTCCTCCTTCCAGCATGCACTGGGCGGGCGAGGTTAGCCACGGGAGAGTTTCGGACCGCGGGTTCCACAGCATTAAAGTTTTTATGCCACGGCGCGCTTTGGGAGTGTCATGCTGGGAACATGACAGCGTTTGGAGGGCACAAAATGCCGCGGGAAAAAGTCGCTTACACCGAAATTGATAGCCCCATCGGACCGCTCCTTGTGGCCGCTACACAGGTCGGTTTAATCCGGATCGTCTTCGATAATGGGCAGTGGGATGCCGCTTTAGAAGATTTAGGGCGGCGTGTTGGACCCGTCGTAGAAGACCGCGCCCCTTTGGCGGCGGTGCTTGCGCAATTGGATGAGTACTTTGCTGGTCAGCGTCAGGAGTTCACCGTTGACGTTGATTTGCGCCTTGCGAACGGTTTTCGGCGCACGGCACTGGAGCATTTGCGCACTATTCCGTACGGGGAAACTGAAAGCTATGCCGAAGTGGCGGAGGCCGCTGGTAGCCCGCGGGCGATGCGCGCGGTGGGATCAGCTTGTGCGAATAATCCCGTTCCGCTCGTGATTCCCTGCCACCGGGTTGTGCGTTCCGATGGCACGTTGGGCGGGTATGGCGGGGGTTTGGAAATTAAATCGGCCCTGCTGAAGATGGAAGAAAAAGCCGCGGCAACTAAATGAGGTAATTTCTGCGACTTCTCTTTAGGTGTGCTGGACTAGCGCGTATGGAAGACGGCTCGCATCAAGTAAAGACGCACGGTGAACACGGCGCGCCCGCGCCCGGCGAGCACGCTGGCCAAAGCGGTCACAGCGGTCACGGTGGTCATGGCGGCCACGACCACAGTCACCATGTCGCGCAGTTCCGCCGGCTCTTTTGGATCATGCTGGGCCTAGCGGTGCCCGTTGTCGGGCTTAACGAGGCGTTTGCGGACCTGCTCGGCTACACATTGCCCAATTGGGCTTGGCTGCCATGGGCTATTTCGATTCTGGGCACGGTGATGTATTTCTGGGGTGGGTGGCCCTTCCTATCTGGGGGAGCGCAGGAAATTCAGGCCCGCCAGCCGGGCATGATGCTGCTGATTTCTTTGGCGATCACGGTCGCGTTTGTTTCATCCTGGGGCGCAACGGCGGGAGTAATTGACCGTCACCTGGATTTTTGGTGGGAACTGGCGCTCCTGCTCGTCATTATGCTGCTGGGTCACTGGCTGGAGATGCGCTCACTGGCCCAGACTACTTCGGCCCTGGATTCACTTTCTGAACTTCTACCCGACACCGCACACAAAGTGGTGGGCGATGAAGTACAGGAAGTACCGGCTAATGAGTTAGCGGTTGGTGACGTGGTTATTGTCCGCCCGGGGGGAACTGTTCCGGCAGACGGTGCGGTGGTGGACGGCGCCGCGGCCCTGGATGAGTCCATGATCACCGGAGAATCGCGGCCGGTGCGGCGGGAAGTGGGAGCCAAAGTGGTGGCCGGCACCATCGCTACCGACTCCGGGATCCGCGTCGAAATTACCGCGCTGGGTGAAGACACCACACTGGCGGGGATTCAGAAGTTGGTTTCGGAAGCGCAAAGTTCCACCTCCCGCGCCCAGCGCTTGGCCGATATCGCGGCAGCCTGGCTGTTCTGGTTTGCCCTTATTGCCGCGGTTATTTCCGCGACCGTGTGGCTCCTGATCGCGGGGCCGGAAGACGCCGTGGCACGAACAATCACCGTGCTAATCATTGCCTGCCCGCACGCGTTAGGGCTGGCAATTCCACTAGTGGTTTCGATTGCCACGGAGCGGGCGGCGCGCCTAGGTGTTCTGGTCAAAGATCGCTTGGCCTTGGAGAGCATGCGCACGATCGACACGGTCCTGTTCGATAAAACCGGCACGTTAACTAAGGGGGAGCCGGCGGTAGAAGACGTTATTGCATTCGGTGATGAAGACACCCAAAGAATCTTGGCGCTCGCCGCCGCGGCGGAAAGCGATTCGGAGCACCCCATTGCCCGCGCAATTACGCGCGCTGCGGAAGAACAGCAAATCACTGTTCCACCCGCACACGGCTTCACCTCGGAACCCGGGATTGGGGTGCGAGCCCAGGTGGAATCTGAAGAAGTGCAGGTCGGCGGCGCTTACCTGCTCGACAGCCTGAACTTGTCGGCGCCGCGGGAGACGGTGAAATGGCAAACCGACGGGGCAACCGTTTCCTTCGTCATTCAAAACGGCGAAATGGTCGGGGCAATCAAGCTGGCCGATGAAATCAGGCCGGAATCCCGGCAAGCTGTTAAGGGACTGCATCGCGAAGAAGTGTCCGTCAGCCTCATCACGGGTGATGGAGAAGATGTCGCACGGGCAGTATCTGACGAACTATCGATCGATCGGCACTTTTCGCAGGTCCGCCCGGAAGATAAGGCCGCGAAAGTTAAAGAGCTGCAGGACGAGGGCAAGAAAGTCGCGATGGTTGGCGACGGCGTAAATGACGCCCCGGCGCTCGCGCAAGCCGATGTGGGCATCGCTATTGGTGCGGGAACGGACGTCGCGATCGGATCCGCAGGTGTGATTCTTGCCAGTTCTGATCCGCGCACCGTAATCACGGTGCGCCAACTCTCACGCGCGACTTATCGCAAGATGAAGCAAAACCTGTGGTGGGCGGCCGGTTACAACATCATTGCGGTGCCGTTAGCGGCGGGCGTGCTTGCTCCGATTGGTTTTGTGCTCCCCATGAGTGTGGGCGCGATTGTCATGTCCGCGTCGACAATCATCGTGGCGCTGAACGCCCAGCTGCTGCGCAGGTCGGAGTTGAAACCTCCGCCGCGGTACTGACCGTACGAGTTGATGCCTCGGCGCGCTAC
>JAJYRW010000196.1 GCA_021793895.1 Actinomycetes bacterium | reverse complement strand
CCTGGTCTTAACCGGAACGAAATCCTCGCTCGTGGGCCCGCCACTCGGAGGGGCGGGCGCCGGGGGCGGCGGAGGCGCGGGCGTTATTGAATCTTGGCTATCGGACATGATCTTCACCCTCCTTGGAGTAGCCAGCTTTGTGCTTTCTATCGTCAAAAGTCGACGAAAAATTGAGATTTGCAATTGGCTGCATGGAACTCACTATGCCCCTCGCCACTGACATGCCGGGGACACAGCACGCGTGAATGCCGCTCTATCAACGGAATAGATCTTTTAACGATGTTCGGGTGCGGGTCAGAAGCCAATATCCACAGATGACAAATATCGGAAGCTTAGAAGAGCGCTATTGCGAATGGGATGCGTGCCCAAACAAGCAATCACATCGCAGTAATAACAACGCCCGGTCTCGTATCGCCCGGGTGGGTCGCGGACACGTTGAGAAAACTGGAATGTTTACCGAAGGGGTGGCTGGAATGACCCAGACATATCGCGTCATCGCCCAACCGTGGCAAAAAGGCTGGGAACTTCATATAGGTGGCGTCGGGGTAACACAGGCACGCTCTTTGAAAGAGGCTGAAGAGGCGGTTCGAGATTATCTAGCTCTTCTTCACAGCACCGATTCAAAAGAGCCACTAGAAATTGAAATAATTCCACACTTGAACGGGGTGGAAGAGCAGGCGAAGCAAGCACGCGAAGCAGTGGCAGAAGCTGCACGCTTACAAAGAGTGGCAGCTCAAAAATCGCGCGCCGCGGCGCGCAGTCTTCGCGCCGCTGGCCTATCGGTGGCCGATACCGCCGCGATATTGGGTGTTTCGCGCGGCCGAGTCTCGCAGTTAACAGCAAACTAGAGCCGACCCGCACTAAAGATCTGCGCCGGCGCGCGCCTCCGATAACCTGGCACCGTGCTAGAGATCCTGGTCGAGAACCCGCTGCTGACGGTCTTTGTAACCATCGCACTGGGAACCGCAGTGGGAGCAATCCCTTTTGGACCCATCAAATTCGGTACCGCCGGAGCTTTATTCGTCGGGCTAGCACTCGGCGCTCTCGATCCGCGTCTGGGCGAAGGGCTGCAATTCGTTCAAAGCCTGGGGCTGGCGCTCTTCGTCTACACCGTCGGGTTGGCAGCTGGCAACACGTTCTTCCGCGATCTGCGCCGCCAATTACCGCTGATGGCAATCGGACTGGCCGCCACCGGAATCGGTGCCATTGTCACAGTTGGCCTGGGAATTCCATTTGGCATTAGTCCCGGACTCCAGGGTGGCGCCTTTGCCGGGTCTCTCACATCAACGCCGACCCTGGCAGCAGCTAGCGCGGCGGCCGACTCGAATGAACCCGCTGTTGGATACTCCCTGGGCTACCCCATCGGCGTACTGGTTTCGATCGTGATCGTCGCGATCGTCGTTGACCGCAACTGGCGCAGCCCGCGCGACCCCGCCCCCGAAGCCAGTTTAGGAATCGAGGCCGCCTCGGTCGCAGTCACCAAAGACGCCTCACTGAACGAGGTTCCCGGTTTCAAGACTCAAAGTCTGCGCATGTCCTACCTCCTGCGCGATAACAAAACCCGGGTCATCGGCCCCGCAGACCAGCTCCGGCCCGGCGATCAGGTCGTCGTTGTCGGCACCGCCCAAGCGGTGAACGCCGCCATAAACCACCTGGGCGACCGGCTCAAAATTCACCTTGCAGATGACCGCACAGCCGTCGACCACCGCCGGTTCGTCGTCTCAAATCGCCAGGTCGCCGGCCGCACCGTGGCCGAACTGGACTTCCCGCGCCGTTTCGAAGGCGTAATCACGCGCGTGCGCCGGGGCGACCTCGACATCCTGGCGCGCGACGATCTCACACTCGAATTGGGCGACCGGGTACTCGCAGTCGTACCCCAGGGCCGGTTCACCGAAGTCTCCAGTTTCTTAGGCGATTCTGAACGCCGCGTCTCAGAAGTTGACGCCTTCAGTCTCGGGCTGGGCATGGCACTGGGACTGGTACTTGGTTTGGTCACCATCCCGCTGGGCGCCGACATGTACTTCACGATCGGCGCCGCCGCCGGCCCCCTCATCGTCGGCATGATTTTGGGACGCATCGAGCGCACCGGATCGCTAGTTTGGGGGCTACCACACGCCGCCAACCTCACAATCCGACAATTGGGCCTCATGTTTTTCCTCGCCGCAGTTGGCCTGGCATCCGGCCCGGCTTTCGCCGCTCAAGCGTTCACCATCACCGGCCTGAAAGTCGCACTACTGTCGGCCGTAATCGTCATCATTAGCGGTGCTTTCCTTATTTTTGGGGGCCGCTTCGCGGGCCTTAGCTCCCAGCGCACCGCCGGAGCGCTCGCCGGATTCGTGGGCCAACCCGCAGTCCTTGCTTATGGAACCTCCCGCAGTCCCGATGAGCGCATCGAATCGGGCTACTCGGCGCTGTTTGCGCTGTGCATTATCGCCAAAATCATCCTCGTCACCCTGATCGTCACGCTATGAGCGGTTACTTTCGCTCGATCGGCGTTCTCATCGTCTCCAACCTGTTTGGTGGCGTTGGCGTGGCGGCGGGCATTTCTGCAGGCGGGCTCCTCGCCGACGAGCTCGCCTCGACCTCGTGGGCCGGTTTCGCGCAGGCTTCATCGACTCTGGGCGCTGCCGTTGCCGCAATCCCGCTGGCCACCATGGCCATCAATAAAGGACGGCGTCGCTCCCTTTCCGTCGGCTACGCCATGTCGGTTGTGGGTGCTTTGGCAGTCGTGGGCGCCGCCATGGCCGGGCACATAATCTTTTTGCTCATTGGAATGGGTCTGTTCGGGATCGCCCAGGCGGTAAACCTGCAAACCCGCTACGCCGCGGCAGAAAATGTCACATTGGCTGCCCGCGCGCGAGGAATGTCACTGGTGTTGTGGGCGACAACGATTGGCAGCGTGATGGGCCCCAACCTGTTGTCTCCGGGCAACGAGTTTGGCCAATCACTGGGGCTGCCGGTTTACACCGGTCCATTTGTCTTCTCCGTGTTTGCGTTCGCGGCCGCTGGAATCGTCATCGCGCTGCTGTTTCGCGCCACCCCCACGCCGAGTTCTGAGACCCCTTCCGAAGCCGGTGCGCCTGAGCCTGATGCGTCGGTTGGCACCGAAAAGGCGCTGGGCGCTATCGCCGCCCTGCGCTGGGCGGCGCGCCAACCGATCGCTCGGTTCGCCGTTACTTTGATCGCCGTGGCGCACGCCGTGATGGTCATGGTGATGGTCATGACGCCGGTACACATGGAAGGCAGTGGCGACAGCCTCGAACTCGTTGGAATCACAATCTCCCTGCACGTGCTGGGAATGTATGGTCTTAGCCCAGTTTTCGGCTGGGCCATTGACCGCCTGGGCGCCGGCGTCGTCGCCGCAATAGGTATCGCGGTGGAGCTTGCCGCCCTCGTTACCGGATTCATCGCTGCTGCTGGAAACACGACCCTTATGGTTACGTCGTTAATACTGCTGGGGCTGGGTTGGTCAGCTGCCATCTTGGCGGGTTCGTCCCTAGTAGCCACCATCGCGCCACCCGACATCCGCGTGCCCCTCCAGGGCGCCTCCGATGCGCTGATGAATTACGCGGGCGCCGCGGGCGCCGCTTTTGCGGGACCGATTCTGGCGGTGGGCGGATTCCACCTCGTCAATGTGGTCGCCGCCGTTATCTTGACCCCCGCGCTCGTGCTTTACGTGCCCGCCCTGCGCGCGGCGCGCAATTTCACCTCCCTCGCCCGCTTGAAATAGCGCGCTATTTCGGCCGGTTCAATAGGCGCCGGGCAAGGCAGCAGTCCACTAAACTGGCAAAAATTCATGTGTCAGATTCCACGTCGTGGCGGACATGTACCTAATATGAGCGAGTTGCAGTTGGAAGCCGAAAGTGAGCGCCGCACCGCGTTCCGCGAGATTTTTGAAGGCACTTTTGACGACCTCTCGCGTTTCGTTGCTCGCCGCATCGACCCCGATTTTTGTGACGACGTCATCTCCGAAACGTTTCTCGTGGCGTGGCGCAGATTCGATGAGCTGCCCCGGGCAATCTCTGATGTACGCCCGTGGTTGTTCGTGACCGCCCGCAACATTCTGGCGAATACTCAACGCAGCCAAAACCGCGCCCGGTCACTGGTCGACCGCATCGCCAATCAGCCGCGCCCCTTAAGTGATAATCCTGCTGATCATGCAATCCGCGTCGATTA
>JAJYRW010000195.1 GCA_021793895.1 Actinomycetes bacterium | reverse complement strand
TCAAGAAACTCGGTGAATGCTTCGAGTACTGCCGACCGTTCGAGCCCGATAAGCCCGCGAATAAACACGCCAAGGCCGCCTTCGTGGGAACTGGCCCAAATCAGGTCGGCTTTGTTTCCGCCGGCTTGGGTAAGCATTTCCTCAAATGCTTCCAGGTCGGATTGCGTTAGTTGTTTATTTCGGCGTAGGCGCTGCAGCGCAACATGGTCTTCATGTTGCCTTAAATAATCGGTGGCTTTTGCGCGAAAACGTTCGAAATCAGTGCCCGGGGTAATGCCTGGTATCTCAATTTCGCTGCTCTCAGTGAGTTCATCTTGTAAGTCGGTATAAACCGGGTTTTGGCGGGTAATTTCTATGAGCCGGATGAGGCCACGCAGGCGCACCCGAGCCTGTTCGAGCATGCCAAGTGTTACATCCACCCACCAGTCGTCACTACTTACGCGTTCAATCAAGGGCGCTTGGGCAGCGACCATCGGAATACCGGTCTTAGTAAGTAATATTTCCGCGATGGCTTGGATTCGTTCGCGCATTGCTTCGGCTTCTGAGCTATCTACCTCAATTTGCGCAAGCTGCCGACGCAGCACGAGCAGGTCGAAACGTTTTGCGTCCTCGTCGGCGTCTATCGCGGCTGACGGCAAGTGCGCTAAGTGTTCGATTGCCTCGGCGACTTCAACTTGTGTGAGGTTTTGCCACGTCGTCGCTGCACTGAATTTCTCGACCAGGCGTCGTTTTGGGCGTACGAGAAAGTTTTCCGGATTCATGCCGGTGATGAACTCGCGCAAAATTTCGGACGTCGTCCGGCGCAGTTTTTTATTTTCGTCACCTAGAGCCCTGACGAGTTTGACGCGATTTTCAAAGAGCCGGTGCGACAGAGATTTTTGGATTCTTCCTTCGGCTCCGGGTAAGTCCTGACTGAAGTATTCGAGATTGCCGCAAAAGTCGAAGACTAAAAAGTCGGTCTTGTCTTGTCCTGGTCCAAATAAGTCGGGGCACAAGCGGGTGCCGCGTCCGATCATTTGCCAAAACTTTGACTTGGAGTGCACCGTTTTGAAAAATACGAGATTAACTACCGCGGCAACGTCGATGCCGGTATCGAGCATGTCCACTGAAATGGCAATGTGCGGGGCCTTGTCTGCAAGGTAAAAGTCTTCAATAAGCGACCCCGAATAAGGAGCAGAGTGGGTGATGGTCCGCGCAAACGTGCCGCCAAATTCTGGGTACTGTACGTCGAAGCGTTTTTGTATGAATTCGGCATGGTGTTGATTTTTCGCAAAGATTATGGTTTTGCCAAGCCGGTCGCCACCAGAGACACGGTGGCCTTTTTCCATAAGGGTGGCGAGCACTTTATCCACGGTATCGGCGTTAAATAGGAAACGGTTTAACGCCTCGGAGTCAACCTGATCTGGTGGATCCACTTCACCCCAGTCCAGTGCGTCCCAGTCGGCTTTCTCGTCATCGCTCAAGTCATCGTATTTAATACCTTGGCGCATAAATTTTGTTCCAACTGACACCCCTTTTGGGGGCACCAGATAACCGTCGGCAACGGCCTCTTCGAGGCTGTACGCATCGGTGGGTACACCATCTTCTAGGTTAAAGAGCCGATAGGTGTTGTGATCAATCTCGTCTTTTGGTGTTGCGGTCAATCCCAGCAGTAGACCGTCAAACCAGTCGAAAATTGCGCCGTATTTTGCATAAACAGAGCGGTGGGCTTCATCGATAACTATGAGGTCAAAGTAGCCAGGGCCAAAACGTCGGCCACTTCCAGTTTGCTCATTGATGAGATTCATCATCGTGGGATATGTCGAGACATAGACGCGCCCCTGTCCGCCTCGATTGGTTACTAAGTTGACCGGCGTGGTGGCAGGCGCGTGCGTGTTGAAGGCATTAGCCGCTTGCTTCACTAGCGCTGTGCGATCGGCTAGGAAAAGGACATTCTTCACCCAGCCGGCCTTCATCATTTGATCAACGAGCGCAACAGCTGTCCGGGTCTTGCCCGATCCGGTGGCCATGACCAACAAGGCCTCGCGTTCTTTACGCTCGAATGCCTGATTCACTGCTCGAATCGCACGTTCCTGATAATACCGGCCAGCAATTTCGGTATTAATTGGTGCAGTTTCGAGGTTTCGGCGCTCATGGCGGCGTTGCATTATTAGTTCAAGCTCATCGCGCGTGTAAAAGCCCTGAACTTCACGGGGTGGATAGCCCGACGCGTCATCCCAAATCCAGTGTTCATCACCATTTGAATAAAAGATCACGGGACGGCGACCGAACCGAGCTTCGAGCCTGTCGGCATAGAGCTTGGCTTGCTGTTGGGCTATCGCGGGGCTCTTTGTGGCGCGCTTCGCTTCGACCATGGCTAGCGGTAAATTGTCGGCGCCCCACAGCACATAGTCAACAAAGCCAGTGCCCTCCTTGTTTGGCATCCCCGTTACTTGATATTCGCGGTCGCGAGCTGCATCTAAGCTCCAGCCAGCGGCCCGCAAATCTTGATCTATGTAGTTGATACGCGTTTGTTCTTCGTCGTAATCACGCGTATCAACTTCAGTTTTAGCTGCTTGGCTGACTCGGATCTGTTCTTGAAGCTTGTTGATTTTCGCTTCGTGGGAAGCAACAAGGTCATCCCTAGCGGCTAGTTCGGCAGCGTACTTTTCATCTTGTTCTTGAAATTTCTGTGCCAGTCGCGTCACTTCTTCGCGTGACAGTGGAGCCGCTTTGGCCGCGCGTGCGGGATCAAACTTTTCAGTTACTGGCGCACTTGTTGGGTCCACGCTGTGATGGAAAGCCGCCCACACCATGACGTGGTGCAGTTCGCGCAGCGCAGCGAATCCTTCTTGTCGGCTAATCGTTCGCTGCGTATGCGCAGCATCATTGCCAAGCTTCCGAATCAAATTCAACTTTTGCCCGATCGCCGGCTCAATCTTTGCCTTAAAAGCAGAGTCGTTGATGCGCGCAGCTAGATCATTCCGGTATGCAGGCGGCAGGTTAAGAATCTCGTAAAGGTAATTGACAAGCAGTTCAACCGTGCGCCGGCTGTAAAAACAAGCGGAGCGCGGATCGGTGGTTACATAGGATTCAGCACTGGCCGCGTCTCGATATAACTCGGGGAGCGTCGCCTTTAGAAACGCAAAGTTACTCACGCTATTTTGCTCTCCATACTTTGGGCGGCGTCGCGCACCAACGAAAGGCATTTCACGCCGTGCATTATGCGCCTCCTGCTGCCTTTCGTCTATGTTCTAGTCATAGTATCGGCAAGATTTAACAAAACTCTAAAAGCAACCTTCTCTGATTCATTGAACTAAGTTGCATACGGAGTTCGCCTCAGTACAGCACGTTGACGGTCCTACGAAGGCTTATTAGACTGTAGTTGCCCACCATCACGATGGACCGGGAAGAAGACCTTAGAACCCCAGCCGGACGGTTGGATCTAGGGTCTTTCGCTTCTCAAAGGGATTGCGGAGTCTCGAAATGGTCGAGCACGACGCCTTTAAGCATGTCCCAGAAGTGACTTTCACCTCGATGGTGCGCATTTATCGCCCCTAAAACAGCGTCAGGTATGGCTAGCAGCGGTTCATCTCCCCCGCGCAAGTGCGTTATGCGCATGTCCTTAGACAACCAGTGGTTCTGAAGTGCGACAACATGTGCCCGGTCATACTTGTCTTGCGCCGGGGTGCGACATTCAAGCGTGACGTCCCAGACTTCTGCCTCCGCAAGGTAATAGTAAATGCGCTCGAGGCACTTACGGCGGAATCGCTCGGTTCGTGCCTGTCTCTTACTAAGATGCGAGACCACGACAGAAAGCGGCTCGATCTGTCCAATCACTTTCGCAATTTGCAGTTTGGACTTACTACTCTCGTCGGTCCAGTGAAGTTTTCGCTGCCCAGGACGCAATAAGCTAGCCATTTGAGTCCTGACTTCTTCAATGCGGGGAGCAGGGATGAGGGCAGCGCAAATCATATATTCCTGGCGATCAGACCCTCGTTGCGCCGACGATTCGTCAATAAATGCACTGAAGTTTTGTGACATTACATGAGGAACTTCGGATCAACTTGTTTCGTCACAGCTTTCCGCTGAATGCGCGGGCTTGCAACGAAGCAGTAAACTTATCACTCATCGTCGTAGCAGCAAGCAAATTGTCTCGTATCGAATCAATTACAGAACTTGCTGCGACAAATTTCTTCTGAGCAT
>JAJYRW010000194.1 GCA_021793895.1 Actinomycetes bacterium | reverse complement strand
CCTTCGCCCTCGGCGTCATTCAAATCCTCGGAATTATCGTCCTCAGGGGCCGCCGAAGAGTCAGTTTCACCCGGCGACACCTTGTTCGCGGTGTCTTTCCCGCCGTCACCGCAGGCCGCGAGCAGCAGCGCAGAAACCGCGAATCCTGCCGCTAAGCGCCGCCATCTTTTTATTGCGTTCGAAGTCGTCATGGGTTCATCATCTCCTGCAAAGCGGTGCCTTATACAAGGGCCCTAAGTCACCAGCGGTATGCTCTCAAACATCATGGTGAACATTTTTAGTCTCGTACGTCGGCTGCACGTAGACCTCGGTCGCGTAGCCACCGAACTCTGTCGACGCTAATTTCCGCGCACTGACGCGCCGGTTTTCACCTCACCCCCTCATTTTTCACTTCGCTTAAGCGACCGCCCTTTTTTAGGCGCCCAATTTCCGGCGCCAAAACTTGCCCGCGGTCTGCAAGTGGCGGTGAAGCGTGACCTGCACGCGTGCGCAAAAGCTACCACTCGTCGTCCAAAATAAGCACCTGAAAGGTCCACATTCGTGGCTACAAAGACCCAAGAACAAAACGGCTCCGCCCCCGCGGCGGCAGCACCCAAGCGGAAGCGGCCGGCCTGGCTGCCGTCTTTCGGAGTCCAGATCATCATCGCGCTATTCCTCGGTGTGGGACTCGGATTTCTCGCCCGCAGCATGGGGGCGCCCGTCGATGGTGACGCCAACTGGCTCGAGGTCACCCTCGCGACCGTCGGCAGCTCATTCATCGGGCTGCTGCGCGCGCTCGTTCCGCCGCTGATCATCACCGCGATCATCGCCTCGGTCGCGAACCTGCGTAACGTCACCAACGCCGCCCGGCTGGCCGGCCAAACCCTGCTGTGGTTTGGCATTACCGCGCTGGCCTCCGTCGTGGTGGGACTGGGCGTCGCACTCATCGCCAACCCCGGGCGCAATACGACGCTCACGCCGGCCGATGGTTACGCGCCGGGCCGCACCGGATCCTGGCTCGACTTTTTGACCGGGATTCTGCCCGAAAATTTCCTCGGCCTGAGCGCTTCGACGCGCATCGAAGAAGCCGATGGCGTGATTGGTGCCTCGACCGGACTGAGCTTCAACGCGCTGCAGCTGGTCGTAATCGCGCTCGTAATCGGTATCGCCTCGCTCAAGGTCGGTAAGGCGGCGGAACCGTTCTTAGAGTTCAACCGCTCCGCGCTCGCGCTGGTGCAAAAGGTGCTGTGGTGGCTGATCCTGCTCGCGCCGCTGGGCACCCTCGGGCTACTCGGTAACGCGGTTGCCTCCTACGGCTGGGAGATGCTCGCGCCACTGGGAACCTTCACCGTCGCACTCTACGTCGGGCTCGCGCTTGTCGTGTTCGTGCTCTACCCAGTGTTCCTGCGCATTAACGGGCTCTCGCCCGTGCGGTGGTTCGCCGGCGCGTGGCCCGCGATTCAGTTGGGCTTCGTCTCGCGTTCCTCGCTGGGCACGCTGCCCGTGACCGAACGCGTTACCGTGCGCAACCTCGGGGTGCCGCGCGAATACGCCTCATTCGCGGTGCCCTTTGGCGCCACGACCAAGATGGATGGTTGCGCCGCGGTTTACCCGGCCGTAGCCGCCGTGTTCATCGCGCAGGTATTCGGTATCGACCTGTCGCTGTGGGACTACCTGCTCGTGGCCTTTGTTTCGGTTGTCGGTTCCGCCGCGACCGCCGGACTCACCGGCGCGCTCGTGATGCTCACGCTGACGTTGTCGACACTCGGACTGCCCCTGGAGGGCGTTGGCCTACTGCTGGCGATCGACCCGATCCTGGACATGGGACGCACCGCCGTCAACGTGGCGGGACAAACCGTGATCCCAGCCATCGTTGCCAAGCGCGAGGGACTGCTCGACCTCGAGACGTTTAACTCCAAGCACGGGAGCGACCCGTTCGCGGAGGACGAGCCTGCGGAAACCGCCGTGGCTGAAGAAGAACGCGAACTCGTGTCCGCGTAGCTTCAACCGGTTTTCGCGCCGGGGGGACACAGGTGGGCGCCGGCCAGTTAGGGGACTGGGCGGCGCCCACTGCTGTGTTCGGGGTGCGGGGCGCGGTGTGCGGGGCGCCAGTTCGTGCCGGAGCTACTGCGGCCTGGCTTCCGCAGCGAAGTCTGCAGCCTTTTACCGCTGGGAGCGTTAAAAAGCTGCGAAATTCCGGGGACGCGGTGGGGCTATTTGCCGAGGCGGCGTTCCCGCGCGGCGAAGGCGCGCAGGGCGCGCAAGAAATCCACGCGCCGGAAGTCGGGCCAAAACGCTTCACAAAAGTAAAACTCGGAGTGCGCCGATTGCCACAGTAAGAAACCCGAGAGGCGCTGCTCTCCCGAAGTGCGAATAACGAGGTCCGGGTCGGGCTGGCCCTTGGTGTAAAGGTGTTCGGAGATCGCATCAACGTCGATGCGATTAGCAATTTCTTCTAACGTGACGCCCGCTTCGACTTGCTGCACCACCAGAGACTTCACGGCATCAGCGATTTCACGCCGTCCGCCATAACCGATCGCCACGTTGACATAAATGCCGTCCACATCTGAGGTGGAATCGGCTAATTCCTGGGGCCGTTGCGCCATGGGCTCGGGCAGCAGTTCGAGCGCACCAAGGAGAGTTATACGCCACTTGCGGGCTGCAGCGAGGCGAGCGACGGCATCCTCAATGATTGACAGGAGCGTTTCGAGCTCCTTTTGCTCGCGCTCGAGGTTGTCGGTCGACAGCATCCAGAGGGTGACGACCTCGACGCCGACCTCTTGGCACCAATCGAGAAGTTCGAGGATTTTATCGGCGCCGCGCTGATGACCGGTCGCGGCGGAGGCGCCGAATGTGCGGGCCCAACGGCGGTTGCCATCCAAGATGACGCCCACGTGACGCGGCAGATCGCCCGAGGGCAAGTTGCGGGCCAGGCGGCGTTCATAAAGGCTGTAAAGCACCGAGGGTAGACGCATCTGAACTCCGAACGACAGGGGTAATAGCAGTTCAACGTTACTGCCCCGCGCGGCGGAAGTGGCGCACCAGCCCAAAACTGTTTCATCGTGGCCTGGACAACGGCGCCCCGGATAACTTACGCTTCCGTAACTTACGTTAGCGTAGGTTCAGGTGCGCTAGAGGTTTACAAAGCCGCCTCATCGGCGTTAAATCGAGAGAAGTCCTCCAGACGGGTAGGCGCAAATGGCTGAAGAACTGCAAGAAGGCACGGTCAAAACCACGATCCAGACCGCGAGCGGCAAAGTGCGCACGCGGTTCGAAGAAGTGGTCAGTGCTGTCAAGCCCAAGTTCCGCGGATGGATCCACTTGGGGATGTTCCCCGTCTCGATCGCGTTGGGCATCATCCTTATTTCGCTGGCGCCCACCACCGCCGGCAAAGTCACATCAGCGATTTTTGCGCTGACCTCCGCCATGCTGTTCGGCTGCTCCGCGCTCTACCACCGCCGCACGTGGTCCCCGCGGGTGACGTTCTTCCTGCGCCGGTTGGACCACTCGAATATTTTCCTAATCATCGCGGGGACGTATACGCCCATCGCGTGGTCGCTGCTTGACCGTCCGACCGCCATGCGCCTGCTGTGGATCGTGTGGGCCGGCGCGCTGACCGGAATTGCACTGCGCATGCTGTGGCTCAACGCTCCGCGCTGGCTCTTCGTGCCGCTCTACATCGCACTGGGGTGGGTTGCCGTCTGGTATCTGCCTACTTTTTGGCGGGTTTCCGGGCCGGGAGTCGTTATCGCGCTGGCCGTCGGCGGTTTGAGCTACACCGTGGGCGCCGTGATCTATGGCACGAAATGGCCCAACCCCTCGCCGAAGTGGTTCGGGTTCCATGAGGTATTTCATGCGCTGACCGTTTTGGGCTTCGTGGGAACTTATGTGGGCGCGAGTATTGCGGTCTACTCCGCGGGGTAGCTTTTCTTCCGGCCACGGATCAGTGTGTGACTTCGGGAGCGCTGGGCGCTGCCTTTGCCTCCGCGCCGAGGCCCCCACGCGTTAAGTGGAGCAAAATGTGGCGCCCGTGCACCAGATACTCCACCTAAGCCGCGGAGCTGAGAAAGTCGCGCCACGCTGGAGTGAATGTTGCGCCTATCCAACATTTGCTTCCACCGCGATGGCGCCAAGACGCCGCGCTCATGAAAATGCGGCGCGAAGACGCCCGCATTAGTGATCCACAACTAGAGGCTCGACACGGGGAATCCCCTGTTCCGA
>JAJYRW010000193.1 GCA_021793895.1 Actinomycetes bacterium | reverse complement strand
GGTGCGGCCACAATTTAACCTTCCGGATTGGCGGTGGGAGATCCCGGCCCGGCAGGGCTTTGATTGGGAGCTTGGCCCGGGGTTTGACCCGGCGCTTGGCCGGTGCTTTGCGGCTGGCCGGTGCTTTGCGGCTGGCCGGGGCGTGAACCCGGCGGCCGGGCAGCTGCGCGTGCGAGGTTTTCCGGCGGTGTGATTGCGAGCAGGTCTCGCGGCGCGCGCGCTTCACTTCCCCGCAACACTACGACGTCGGCGAAAATGGACTCCAATTCCGCTGCGGCCGCCGTGTCCACCGCGGCCTTGCCAGATACCACTCCGCGTAAAAACCAGCGCGGGCCATCAACCCCTAGGAAGCGAATGGGTCGGTGCCCGGTGCGCCCCTCCTTAGTGCGGGCTGGAACCCGCGCCAGTAACTCTTGACCAAAGGGCCCGCGCTGCTGATCAGCCGTGCCACCCTGTTTCGTGATCGAACCGGCAAGGTCTTGGCGAATCTCGTCCCAAATTCCCTCGCTGCGCGGGGCCGCGAAAGCCGATATTTGCAGTTGCGAAGCCACGTATCCGACGGTGACTGAAATTATTTGCCGAGTTTTCTTATCGGCCTCAAAGCGCAGTTCCATACCGGGGCGGGTTGGCACCCATATCGCGCCCAGGTCGAGACGCTCCCCGCGCTGGGAGACTTCTTCAACATCCCACGGGCCGCGCCGGCGAACGCGTGGGGCGGCCCCGCCTTTTTGTTCGGCCGTCTTACCAGGCTGGGTGCCGCTGCGATCGGCGTCACTGGCGCTGTCAGGTGTCTGAGCATCGGGCTCAACACCGGTGTCCGCCTCACGCTTAGCTTTTGCGCGCCGCCTGAAAAACCTCACAATATTTCTCCTTCACCTGCTGCCAGGTGCTGCTGTTTAATCCCGCTAGAACCAAAGCCACCCCCGCCACGATGCGAACCTGGCAATTTGTCAACCTCGATAAACCGCGGCTTACCGACCTGCTGAAAAATCAACTGCGCGATGCGGTCCCCCCGTTGGATTGTAAATTCTTCCTGCCCATCGGTGTTGAGCACCGTCACGGCAATTTCGCCGCGATAGGCGGCGTCGATAGTACCGGGGGCATTCACCAGTGTAATGCCGTGGCGCGCCGCTAATCCCGACCGCGGGTGAACAAAACCCGCCCAACCTTCCGGAAGGGCAATAGCGATCCCCGTGGGAATTACTGCGCGCGCTCCAGGTCGTAAATGCGCTGCCTGCCGCGCGTGTAAATCAACACCCGCGTCCCCGGGCCGAGCCGCAGCCGGCAGGGGTAGATCAGCGTCCAGCTGCTTGATCAACACCTCCACGGAAAATCCCGCGGGCGCATCGGAATTGCGGGCTGGAAAATTGTTCACGCTGCCGACTCTATCGAGGAGTTGAGGCAATGCCATGTTCCAAGTGGCATTTGCGCGTGGCACGCTATGACTGTGAGTACCTCTGCAGTTTTCAAGGAATGGTTCTTACCGCCAATTATGTGGTGGTTCATGTCCCCTGGCTTCGCATTTGCGATGGGACTAGCCCTGTGGCCGCTCAACGCTCCTATCGCGTTCACCGGCGGAGCGCTAATTGGCGTCCTGGTTATCGTCCTGCTTGCCATGTGGGCGCCGCGCAATGAAGTAGCCGACGGTGTTTTGCGCGTGGGGCCCGCCCGGATTGAAACCAAGTGGCTGGGCAATGCAGAGGAACTCAGCGGTGCGCGCCTACGTGCCGCGCTGGGGCCCGAACTCGATCTTCGGACGTGGGTTAATGTGCGCCCCTGGATGAAACGGGCCGTGATGATTGAAAACATCGACCCAAATGACCCGGCACCGGCATGGATTATTGCCACCCGGCGCCCGGCCGAACTCCTTCACGCGCTAAAAAACCACTAGCCCGCGCACCAAAGTTGGTCTGCACGCTGGGTTAGCCCGCGCACCCAAGTTGGTCTGCGCGCTGGGTTAACCCGCGCACTCAGTGCAGATTAAATAACCATCTTTTTCTTCTGCCAACTGGCTGCGGTGGTGGACCAGGAAGCAGCTCATGCAGGTGAACTCATCTGCCTGGCGGGGCACCACCCGCACTGTTAGTTCTTCATTTGACAGGTCCGCCCCCGGCAACTCGAAGCCTTCAGCAGCTTCGGTCTCATCCTCATCCACGATGGGAGAAGATTTTTCTTGGCGACGAGCCTTGAGTTCTTCAAGGGAGTCTTCACTCATCTCGTCGTCGGTCTTGCGGGGTGCGTCGTAGTCCGTCGCCATCTTGCGGCTCACGCTCCGGTGTTTGTAGTCGGTGTCATGGCTTTTGCCATGCTCAAAATTAATGGACCGAGATCCTCGGCTGGCAAGGATAACCATCCTGGCTTTGCGATTGTTCCCGGGCGTGGGGATTGTGCCCTAAAACCGGTCGTATTCGCATCTTTGGCACGCCGATGATCGCAGATTGACGCTTAAGTGACAATCTCATCGGCGTTTAGCGAACTCAACAGCCGCGCAAGCTCATCGGCAAGCTGCGGAGGCCCGGCAATGGTCAAAGCGAAACTGGCGGGCTTATCGCCAATTCCGCGCACTACTCCCCCGGCCTCAGTTATGAGTAACTCCCCTGCTGCCATGTCCCACGGATTCAGCCCCGTTTCATAAAACACATCGAACTTTCCGGCGGCCAAATTCGCCAGGTCCAACGCCGCCGAACCAAAACGACGAATGTCGGCAATCTTTGGAAGCACGCCGGTAAGCACGCGCGCCTGACCCTGGCGCATTTGCGGATCATAACCAAATCCGGTGGCCACGATTGCCTGCGCCAGTTCGACCGGCTCGGCCACTTGCAGCCGCTTTTGCCCGTGGTGGGCGCCCAATTCAAAAGCAGCCTCAAAACTTTGCGCATCATCGGGGCGATAAACGCACCCGGCAACAACCTCCCATTGGCCCGGATTGGGCTCGCCGGTGACAACGGCCACCGATACCGAGTATTCGGGAAGGTCATGGAAGTAATTGACCGTACCGTCGATTGGATCCACCACCCAGGTCAGGCCCGAGGTGCCGGCGGTCAGGCCCGCCTCCTCCCCCAAGATTCCATCATCGGGTCGGTGCTGGGCCAGTCGCTCGCGGATGAGTTTTTCCGCTGCGGTATCTGCAACGGTCACAACGTCGGTCACGGTGGACTTAGTGGCGGCAACTTCCACCTCCCCGCGCCGGATTTCTTTTACCAGCGCGCCGGCCTCGTGCGCGATGTCCCGGGCGAGGTCGCGCAGTTCCGCGCGCAATTCCTGCGGTACTTCGGATCGGTGTGCGTAAGTTTTGTGGGTCACGCCCGCGATTGTGTCAGATTAGGGACGGCGCCGCTCACCTAGGTTTTCATGTGCGACGGGCTGCGGGTGCTTGGAAACGAAATCTCAGCGCGATAAGGCGCAATAGGAAGACACCGGCGGCGATAAGGCTGGCGCTTAACGGAGACAAAATCCCGAAGTACCAGCAAGCGACAGTCGCCGAAGCGCCCAAAACGGCCGGGATGGCGTAGTACTCACGTTCTCGGAAAATCACGGGCACATCGCCGCTAAGCAGATCGCGCAGCATCCCACCGCCCACACCGGTCAATACCCCCACGATCGCGGCGGCTAAGAAACCCGTTTCCATATCTAGAGCTTTGGTGGCTCCCTGGACCGCGAAAAGTCCCAAGCCGACGGCATCTAGCACGATGATGAAGCGCCAAATACGGGCCATAGCCGGGTGAAACAGCATCGTTATTACCCCGGCGGCTGCTGCCGTCCCAAATAGTTCGATCTCGGTAATTCCGATCGGCGGAACATCACCAATAAGCACATCTCGCAGCACGCCGCCGCCCAGACCGGCGCACCAGGCTAAGACGAGCGCGCCAATAATGTCGAAGTTTTTCCGCACCGCTGCCAAGCCCCCGGACAAAGCGAAAGCAAAGACGCCCACCAGTTCGAGGATCGGCTCCAGGGGCAGGGTGGGAGCGGTGACTTCAGCGACTAAAACCACACCAGCATCATGTCACCCGTTCTTACTCGCCACGCGCGGCAACCTCCAACGGATACGTGAAGTTAGGTGAGAGAGTTAGAAATGGCGAACTGTTTTTAAGTACTTGGGCCAGCGGTAAGGAAGGTCGAGATGGACACCACAGACGCACAGCCTGATAAAGACTTCAATGCGGACACTCCCCAACCGGAAGTGGCGCAAGTCATCGGTCTAGATGAGACGGAACAAAACTTGCTCATCGACGCGTCCGGCCAGC
>JAJYRW010000192.1 GCA_021793895.1 Actinomycetes bacterium | reverse complement strand
GCCGCTCCCTCGTGGGGTACGTCACTTCGGCGCGGGGCTGGTGGTCCCGAGCCGCGATGGACGCCGGCTACCATGCCTCGCGACTACTGGTGGGTTTTAACTAGCCCCGGCGCTAGTTCGGGCTGTGTTCTCGCGGTTTTGGGAGCAACACGCTGAGCCGGTACCAGTCATCGGCGACATCAATTTTGAGCGTGCCGTCGTAGCGGTGCACAATTTTTTGCATATTTGACGTACCAAAACCGTGCTTGGCGCGGTCAGCTTTAGTGGACTGCGGCAGCCCATCGATGAAGTCCACTGGGTGAGGCCAGTAATTTTCAACGCGCACAATCACAAACTCATGCTGAGAATAAGCTGACACTTTGATCAGGCGCTTATCAGTTTCAGGAATCTTTAAGCACGCCTCGATCGCATTATCGAGCGCGTTGCCAAACAGGGCTGAAAGTTCCAGGGGATCAACGAAGTCCAGGGCGTTGCCATCGACGACGTGGGTCATGGAAATGCCCTCTTGGAGGCAGCGTTCCATTTTGGAGCTTAAAATCACGTCGAGCAGGTCGTTCCCCGTTTGGATTTGGGACTCGTGACCGCGCAGGGTGTCTTCTAGTCGCTGGAGATATTCCGAGCGCTGGTCGGCGGACTTCTCCTGCCGAATCGCATCGACGTAGTATTTAAAGTCGTGGTGGATGCGGTTTAGTTCTTCGATATTGCGCTTTGATTGTAAGAACTGTTCTTGCTGGGATTGCAAAATAATATTTGCCTGGGCCAACTCCATTGCCTTTGACACCTGGTTTCGATGGCTTTGCTGGGCATAAAGCGCCACGAAACCGGCGAGGTCGACCAGGGTGCGAATATAGAAAATATCCATTCCCGCTTGGCCGCTAAAGGGCGTTGACGGAGTCAAAAAACTCAGGTTGGAAACCAAGAAAGTCGCCAGTCCAATAGCCAGCGCCAAAACCAGGGTAGGGGCGTCGACCCCCAGGTAATGGGGCTGCGGAAAATTGCGACGCTCCAACCGGTGGGCTGCGAAAAACGCGATGCCATAGGCAGCGACTAATAGGGCAATGCTCGCAAGGAATTTCCCCGTACCCAGATCAAGGCTCGGTGTTCGTGGAGTCCAGTGCACCCATAGTTGCCACTGCAGCGAGGCCACCAGTTCGGCCAGAACAAAGGCGCGAGCTGTGAGATAGCCAGCATCTTTAGTACTGATATCGCAGGTGAGGTAAATGAACGCGAATATGGCCAGCACCGCGGCCGTCATGCCGAAGGTCCAAAACGCTAACGGTAATGTCCCCGCAAACTCCTGCAGCCCAATAAAAACCGGGAGGGCGGCCACAATCCACAAATAGCGCCGCGTGGAAGAGACCCGCGGCCGGGTTAGGAGGATGTAAACAACTGCTGCCGCCCACTCGGCAATGCCCGTATAGAGGCGGGGAATATCGGGCAGGAGTTCTGCCATCACGGCAATGTGCCCGCTATGTAGTCCGCCAGCGCCTCCATCAGTCCCTTTTTGCGCGAGCGGCTCACTTTCAGCACGTGACCATTTGACATCGTCGCCTCTTCCCCCTCAATAGCGGTGATGTGTTGCAAATTGAGCAAATAACCGCTGTTCGCGCGGTAGAAGTTGCGATCGGCAAGCAGGTCTTCAAATGCCTTGAGCGTGCCGTTGAAAGTCACTTCATGTTCGATAGTGTGCACGGTCAATTTATGCCGCTTACTTTCAATATAAATAATGTCAGCAATGTCCACTCGGCGCTGTGCCGTCGCGGAGCCGATGAGAACCGATTCCCGCTCCACCCGCTTAAGCTGGGTCAGGGCGCGGCCCAGCTCGGTTTGAAAAGCAAAATAGGTGATGGGCTTCAGCAAATAGCTTTGCGCCTGCACCGCGTATCCGGTGGTCGCGTATTGGGCGGTCTTGGTAACAAAAATTATGATGACGGAAGTGTCCACGCTGCGGATCGCCGCAGCCGTACGCATCCCGTCGATGCCCTCCATCTGAATATCCAAGAAGATAATGTCGAAATTGGACTGGTAATTCTCAAGGAGAGCGGCGCCGTCCTCAAATTGCCTCGCCTGGTATTGCAGCGGGTTCTCTTGCGCATACTGCGATAGATACCGTTCGATTACCTCCCGATCGCGCTGGCTGTCGTCCACGATTCCAATGGAGACCGACGAAGATGCGGGGGTGCGCAAGAGCGATCCTCCCTTAAAGATGCTCGGATAAGGGGCGGGCCGTTGATTATTGTTCCAATGGTGTGTTAGGCCCTGCCATGTCAATGATAGTCACCGCCGCATTGCGGCGCGAAATTGCCCAGTCATGCCGCCAAATTCGGGTGATGCTGCCAAATCCGGGTGCGGGGTTAAAAAATTCCAGGTGCGGTGCGAAAACAACCGTGTAACCGTTGAAGCAATCGTGCATCTAACTTTTAAGGAAGCCTGATGCGGGCACTAACCTGGCAAGGCCGCCGCAAGGTGGCGATAGCAGACGTTCCCGAGCCAAAAATTATCGAGCCCCAAGACGCGATCGTGCGCGTGACCTCAGCGGCAATATGTGGCTCTGACCTGCACTTATACGAGGTTTTGGGGCCGTTTTTGGATGCCGGCGATGTGCTGGGGCACGAGGCAATGGGCATCGTAGAAGAAGTGGGCAGCGATGTTGATCGAATCCAGCCCGGTGATCGCGTCGTTATCCCGTTTGTCATCGCCTGTGGCCACTGTTGGATGTGCCAGCACGACTTGCAATCGCAGTGCCAGACCACGCAGAACTTGGAGGCTGGCACCGGCGCCGCGCTCTTTGGCTATACGAAACTTTATGGGCACGTTCCCGGCGGGCAGGCGCAGTTCATTCGGGTGCCATTCGCCGACGTGGGGCTGGTGCAGGTTCCGGATGACGGCGAGCCCGATGAGCGCTACTTATACCTTTCCGATGTGCTGCCCACAGCCTGGCAAGCGGTGGAATATGCCGGCTATTTGCCTGGCGAGGCGCTCGCGGTCATTGGACTGGGACCAATCGGGCAGATGGCGACGCGGGTGGCCCTACAGCGCGGTGTGGAGACCGTGATCGGCTTGGATTTGGTGCCGGAGCGAATTGCTACCGCACGCCGGTTTGGTGTTACGGCGCTTGACGTTTCGCAAATCGATGATGTGGTCTCGGCGGTGCGGGATTTAACTGGCGGGCGCGGCCCGGATGCCGTCATTGATGCCGTTGGCATGGAAGCCCACGGTTCGCCCGGTGCCAAGGCGCTACAGACGGCCGCCGGAGTGTTGCCCGATGCGATGGGAACTTCCGTTTTTACATCCGCCGGAGTTGACCGCTTAGCGGCTTTGTACCTGGCCATCGAATTGGTGCGCCGGGGCGGAACAGTTTCCATAGCCGGTGTTTATGGCGGAGCAATCGATCCGATGCCGATGTTGTCCCTGTTTGATAAGCAGGTGACCATGCGCATGGGCCAGGCGAACGTCCATAGCTGGATTCCCGGTCTATTGCCCCTAGTTACCGATCCCGGTGACCCTCTCAACGTCTTGGACCTGGCCACCCACCGCCTTTCCCTGGAGGACGCGCCGCACGGATACGACATCTTCCAGCACAAGACCGATGGCGCTTTGAAAATTGTGCTTGATCCGTGGTTATCAGCGACCGACAACGAAGTTGAGGAACCATGAAAATCGCGATCGTGGGGGCGACGGGAAACGCCGGAACCGCCCTCTTACACGCCCTCAAAGACGAGCCACAGATCGAAGAAATTACCGGCATTGCCCGCCGTTATCCCCACCGCACGGCGGACCCGTATTCGGCCGCCACATGGCAGCGCATCGATGTCGCGGCACCGGCGCTAGAAGCAGCGGACGATGATGACGTAATTGATTTACTGTCTTCGGTCTTTACCGGCCTGGATGCCGTGGTGCATTTGGCCTGGCTCATTCAACCAAACCGCAGCCGGCGCCTCCTGCGGCGGACAAATGTGGACGGCACCCGCAGGGTGGTGGAAGCCTGTCTGCGCGCGGGAGTGCCGCACCTGGTGGCTGCTTCTTCGGTTGGCGCCTACTCGCCAGTGGCTGATGACCAGCCCCGGGATGAGCAGTGGGAAACGGGCGGAATTACCACCTCGCACTACGCGGTAGATAAAGCCGCGCAGGAGCGTGTTTTATCGGCCGGAGAGGAGCAGGGCTTAAAAATTTCGCGCCTGCGGCCAGCCCTCATTTTTGATGGAGAAGCCGGCGCCGAAGTGACGCGGTTGTTCTTGGGAGCGCTTAT
>JAJYRW010000191.1 GCA_021793895.1 Actinomycetes bacterium | reverse complement strand
GTGGGGTCACTAGTGGGTTGGTTCGTTGCCGAGATGCCCGGGGTGTGGGGAGCTCTCATGGGAGCCGGGCTCACCCTGGTGTTTTGCGGTGCGACTATTGTTGCGATGATGATGACCACGCATTCAAATCCCACCACTATGACCGCGGTGGTCGTGGGCACGTGGTTTGTGAAGGTAGTTATTGTTTTAGGGCTGGTAATTGCCGTGCGCGATGCCACGTTCTATGACAAGCCCGTCTTCGTGGGCACAGTCGTTATTGCCGTCATCGGCACGCTGGTTCTCGATATGCGGGCAGTTTCTAGTGGACGCATGCCATACACGGGCAGGTGAAGTTAAATCTTAAAACAATATGCGTTAGGCTCGCCCTCGGATCTGCCAACCAGCCAAACTGAGTTGCATGTCGATATTTCGTCGCAGCAACTTGGTGCGGTGCTGACTTCCAGGAGAACGCCCTGTCAACCGTAGCGACGACAATGCTGTTCGCCGCCGCTGGATCAGACGGTGGTTTCGAAGCCCCGGGTATCGGTGAATTCTTTCCCGCGCCCATCCTTTTTGAAGGAACGATCTTCGAGTTCAACCGCATCCAGCTCGTGCGCATTGTTGCGACCTTAGTTTTAGCGGTACTTTTCTGGCTCGCGAGTCGGAATGTGCGGCTGGTACCCACGCGGGCCCAGTCCGTCGCAGAGATGGCGCTTGATTTTGTGCGCGTCAACATTGCTGAAGAGGTAATTGGCAAGAAGCGCGCCCGGCCATATGTGCCGATCTTGACGTTCATGTTTTTCGCGATTTTGGCCATGAATCTCACCGGAATCATTCCGGGCCTAAACATTGCCGGAACGTCAGTAATCGGCGTCCCGCTCCTGCTGGCGATCGTCTCGCTTTTCGCGTTCATTATCGCGGGGGTAAAGGCCCAGGGCGGATGGGGCTTTACCAAAAACGCCCTCTTTCCCCCGGGTGTGCCCTGGCCGCTGTACTTCATTTTGACGCCGATTGAAATTCTGTCGACGTTCATCTTGCGCCCGGCCACGCTCACCATTCGTCTTTTGGCCAACATGGTCGCCGGCCACCTGCTGTTGGTGACATTCTTCGCCATGACGCACTTTTTGTTCTTTGAAGCAGCGACGGCAATAAAGGGAGTGGGGGTGCTCGCGTTCGGCGCGGCATTTGCCTTCACACTCTTTGAAATTTTTGTCGCCGCGCTTCAGGCATATATCTTCACACTGTTATCTGCCGTGTATCTCAGTCTCTCCATTGGGGACACGGCATAAAGAAAACTTCGCTTCGCCGCCCGGCGTTGTGAAAAACCCACCGCACGTCGACCGGAAGTAAGTTCCGGCCGAATTTGGAAGGAACTGACAAGTGGACACCAGTACAATTCTTGCCGCCGTTGATGGCAACATTGCAACCGTTGGATACGGCCTCGCAACGCTTGGCCCGGCCATCGGTATTGGTTACCTCGTGGCCAAGACGCAGGAAGCAACTGCGCGCCAGCCAGAGGTTGCTGGCCCGCTGCGCATCAACATGTTTATCGGTATGGCCCTGGTTGAAGCTCTCGGTCTGATCGGCCTGGTTGCGGGTCTGCTGTTCTAATGATTGGCACCCTGACACTCGCTGAGGAGCTGGAGGTCTCCGGTAGAGACCTCTTGCTGCCGGCTACCTACGACCTGATTTGGGCGGCGGTCTGTTTAGCCATCATCGCCTGGGTCTTGTTGAAGAAGGCACTGCCGGCTTTTACCAAGGTCCTCGATGAGCGCTCTGCCAAAATTGAAGCGGGCCTGGCGTATGCCGAAACTGCTGAAGAGCAGGCGCGTGAAGCCGAAGAGGAGCGTCGCGCCATCGTGGACGCGGCTCGCAGCGACGCCGCCACTACGCGTGATGCTGCCCGGTCTGAGGCAGCGGAAATTGTTGCTGAAGCTCGCGAGAATGCGAAAGCGGAAGCAACACGCATTGTGGAAAATGGTCAGCGTCAGTTAGAAGCTGAACGCCAGGCCGCCGCAGTTTCGCTGCGTGCCGAAGTGGGCGCCTTAGCTACGGAGTTAGCTTCGAAGATCGTGGGCGAAGCCCTAGCTGACGAGGCGCGCCAATCGCGCGTAGTAGACCGGTTCCTTGACAATCTTGAGAACCAAGCTGTGGGCACAACGAAGGAGAACTGATGCACGGTACGAGCCTTGCGTCGGCTAGAGCAGTTTTGGCGGAGGCAGAACCCGTCTTAGCTGCTGCTGGTAAAGACGCCGAGACGATTGGTGAGCAGCTGCTCGACATTGTCTCGATTTTAGACGGCTCGGGCCCGCTGCGGCGGGCGCTTACCGACCCTGCCCGCGCGGGCGCCGACAAGGCCGGGCTCGTGAAGCAGCTTTTCGCCAAAAGCGATGAGCGCACCGTCAACATCATGGAGCGGTTAGCTGCTGAACGCTGGTCGAAAGAAAATGACTTGGCTGACGCCGTAGAGTTCATCGGCGTTGAAGCGATGCTCATCGCGGCCGAAAATGCCAGCGAAATGCAGACCGTTGCAGATCAGCTCTTCCAGTTTGATCGCGAAGTCCACCGCCATAGGGACCTGCGCATTGCGTTGGCCGATCACGACCTTCCAGCATCCCAGCGCACCGCCGTTATTGAGAAGCTGATTGGCAATGCACACCCGATCGCTCGCGAACTGGCGAAGCGGGCAGTGGCTCACCCCCGGGGTCGCAGCCTGACCGCGTCCTTGCTTCTGGTGGGCGATTTGGCTGCCGCGCGGCGCGATCGACGCGTAGCCACGGTCACGTCGGCCACCCCGCTATCGGAGCCCCAGCACGACCGGATCAAGGGCCTGCTAAAGCAGATCTACGGCGTTGAGGTCCAGTTGAATGTCGCCGTGGAGCCCGAAGTTCTAGGCGGAATTCGCATTAGAATTGGCGATGAAATCTTCGACGCCACCGTATTAACCCGCCTGAGTGAAGCTCGTCGTAGTTTCGCTAGTTAGATTTACAAGACCATTTCTTACCGCCGGGAAGTTCGGCGATAACGAGGAGAGCAGGAACCGCAGATGTCTGATCTGAGCATCAGCCCGGAGGAGATCCGTGAGGCGCTGGACGAGTACGTCCGCTCATACTCCCCGGCCGACACCGCAAGCGAGGAGATCGGTCGGGTAACACTCGCCGGTGACGGCATCGCCCAGGTAGAGGGACTGCCCGGGGCCATGGCTAATGAGTTGCTGCGCTTTGAAGACGGCACGCTTGGCCTCGCGCAAGACTTAGATGTGCGACACATCGGTGTAGTTGTTCTGGGTGAATTCACCGGGATTGAAGAGGGGCAGGAAGTCCGCCGCACCGGAGAGGTACTTTCCGTGCCGGTTGGTGACGCTTTCCTCGGCCGGGTCATTGACCCGCTGGGCGAACCGGTAGATGGCCTAGGTGAAATTAAAGCCACTGGTCGGCGTGCCCTGGAGCTGCAGGCCCCCTCGGTAATGGCCCGAAAGTCGGTTGATGAACCGCTGCAAACTGGTTTGAAAGCAATTGACTCGATGGTTCCCATCGGTCGCGGGCAGCGCCAACTGATTATTGGGGACCGACAGACGGGTAAAACCGCGCTGGCGATCGACACGATCATTAACCAGCGGGCAAACTGGGAAAGTGGCGACCCGGACAAGCAGGTGCGCTGCATCTATGTCGCTATTGGGCAAAAGGGCTCCACCATTGCCGGTGTGCAGGCCGCCCTCGAAGAAGCCGGCGCGCTGGAATACACCACCATCGTGGCTGCCCCCGCTTCCGATCCGGCTGGGTTTAAGTACCTCGCGCCCTACACCGGTTCGGCCATTGGCCAGCAGTGGATGTACGACGGCAAGCACGTCCTAATCATTTTTGATGACCTCTCCAAACAGGCCGAGGCTTACCGTGCGGTTTCACTGCTGCTGCGCCGCCCGCCGGGCCGCGAAGCCTACCCCGGTGACGTGTTCTACCTGCACTCGCGCTTATTGGAGCGGTGTGCGAAGTTGAACGATGAAATGGGCGGCGGCTCAATGACGGGCCTGCCGATCATTGAAACGAAGGCCAACGACGTATCGGCTTATATTCCGACCAACGTTATTTCAATTACCGATGGTCAGATCTTCTTGCAATCCGACTTGTTCAACGCCGACCAGCGACCGGCAGTTGACGTTGGTATCTCCGTATCGCGCGTTGGTGGTGATGCGCAGGTTAAAGCGATGAAGAACGTCTCCGGTACGTTGAAGCTCGACCTGGCGCAATACCGATCGCTGGAAGCGTTCGCAATGTT
>JAJYRW010000190.1 GCA_021793895.1 Actinomycetes bacterium | reverse complement strand
CACGGTCAAACCGTGTTCGACCGCGAGGGCGACGGAGAAGATCAACTCTGAAGCGCGCGGGGCCACGATCACCCCGCCGAGCACGGTGCCGGACGCGCGCCGGGCAATGAGTTTTACGAAACCGTCGCGAATTCCGAGCATTTTGGCGCGCGCGTTTCCCGCCAAAGGCAACATCACGACCTTGCCGGAAATTTTGCCGCGCTCCAGATCCGCTTCGGTATATCCCACGGTCGCGATTTCGGGGGCCGTGAAAATATTGGCGGTGACATTGCGACGCTCCAGGGGCGCGACGGCGTCCCCCAGCGCGTGCCACATGGCGATGCGTCCCTGCATGGCGGCCACGGACGCGAGTGGTAGGACACCGGTGCAGTCGCCGGCCGCGTAGATCCCGCGCACCGATGTGCGCGAAACGCGGTCGACATCGATATGCCCGCCGGCGTTCATCCGCATGCCCAGCTCTTCCAAGCCGAGATTTTGCGTATTGGGAATGGATCCAACTGCCATGAGGCAGTGAGAACCTTCGACAGTGCGACCGTCCTCCAACTTGACGATGACTCGGTCACCATTTCGCGTGACGGAAGCCGCCCGCGAGCGCGATAGAACTTCCATGCCGCGCCGGCGGAAAACCTCTTCCAAGACGGCGGCGCCGTCGGGGTCTTCATTGGGCAGAACCTGGTCCCGGGAGGATACGAGCACTACCTCGCCGCCCAAACCGTTATAGGCGCCGGCAAATTCGGCGCCCGTAACGCCCGAGCCGACCACGATTAACCGTTCTGGAAGTTCTTGCAGCGTGTAGAGCTGTTTCCAATTCAAGATGCGTTGCCCATCGGGCTGGGCGCTGGGCAGTTCACGCGGGCTGGCGCCCGTTGCGAGCAAAATAATGTCCGCCGATAGGACGTAAGTCTGCTCATTACCGTCGGCGTCGGTGGTCGTGACTTCCACCTCGTCGGAGCTGCGCAACCGCGCCTCGCCGGTGATGACCTGAATGCCTTCCCGTTCGAGGCGGGAGAGAATATCGCGCGATTGGGCATCGGCGAGTTCCATAACTCGGCGGTTGACCACGCCCAGATCGACGCGCAGTTTTGACACGGCGTCCTCTTCGCCCTCGGTGATGATTCCCAACTCTTCGGCTGATTCCGTGGTGGTGCGTAATTCTGCGGTGGCGATGAGGGTTTTGGATGGCACCACATCGGTCAGCACCGCGGCACCGCCCACTCCGGAGCGTTCAATTACGGTCACTTCGGCCTCTAGTTGCCGGGCGACGAGGGCGGCTTCGTAACCACCGGGGCCTCCACCGATGATTACAACTTGCGGGGCAGGGCGCGGGGTCTCGGAGTTAGTCACGTGGTCCATTGTGCCGATAATCCCCACCGCTCGCGCGCACAGCCGATAGTTGCGTGTCCTACTAGTGTGGGAATATGGAAACTCGAGACTTCTCAGCATCGTCTAATCCGCTCGATATTGCACAAGCTGCGGCCGATGTGGTGCGGCAGCGCACGGGCGTGGATCACCATGAAATAGCGCTCGTCTTAGGGTCGGGTTGGTCCGGGGCTGCGGACCTGATCGGTGAAGTGGTCGCGGAAATCCCGGCCGCGGATGTGCCCGGGTTTGTGGCATCACCGGTCGCTGGGCATTCCGGTACTTTGCGCTCGATTCGACTGCGGAATTCTGCAAAGCACGCATTTATTATTGGGGCGCGCACCCACTTATATGAGGGCCTGGGCGTGCGCCAGGTCGTCCATGGGGTGCGGACCGCCGCGGCCCTGGGCGCTAAGACTCTTGTGTTAACCAACGGCTGTGGGGGCCTTAATCCCGATGTTGCTCCGGGCACGCCGGTACTTATTTCCGATCACATCAACCTGACCGCGACCTCCCCGTTGGAGGGGGCGACATTCGTTGACCTGACGGATTTATATTCGACTCGCTTACGCGAGGTGGCGCGAACTGTGGACGGCACCCTGGGCGAGGGTGTTTATGTGCAATTCCGCGGGCCGCACTATGAGACGCCGGCCGAGGTGCAGATGGCGAAGGTGATTGGCGGCGATTTGGTCGGGATGTCCACGGCGCTGGAAGCGATCGCGGCCCGGGAGGCAGGGCTGGAAATTTTGGGATTGTCGTTGGTAACGAACTTGGCTGCCGGTGTCAGCCCGACCCCTTTATCGCATGAAGAGGTGTTGGCAGCGGGCACGGCTGCGGGGCCTCGGATTGCGGATCTGCTCGCTCGCATCGTGGAAAGGCTGTAAATGGATCCCGACGATATTGATCTCAGCGAACTTGAACCGAGGGTCGCGGACTGGATCGACGCTGACCCCGACCTGGAAACCGCGGGTGAATTGCAGGACCTCTTAGCGCGTGCGAACTGTGACGCACCCGATATGGCAACGGGAAACCGGGATGAGGCGCTTCTGGAGTTGCACGACCGGTTCAGCCAGTTTCTGGAATTCGGTACCGCCGGGCTGCGCGGCCCCCTCGGTGGAGGGCCGAATCGCATGAACCGCGCGGTGGTTATCAAAACCGCGGCGGGGTTGGGGGAATTCTTATCCGCGCAACTGCCCCAGTGTGACAACCTGCGGGTCGTCATCGGTTTTGATGCCCGGCACCGCAGTGACGAGTTCGCGCGCGATAGTGCGGCCGTTCTCACAGCGCAGGGGAAGGAAGTGTTCTTATTTTCCGAACCGACGCCCACCCCGGTGTTGGCTTTCGCGGTCCGGCACTTGCGGGCTGAGGCCGGAATCATGGTTACTGCCAGTCATAATCCGCCGCAGGACAACGGTTATAAGGTCTACCTGGGCGGGCGGTTGACCTCCCCGGAGGCCACCGGGGTTCAGATCGTCTCGCCCGCCGATGTCGAAATTGCTAACGCCATCGCTGCGACGGGCCCGGCGCGGACGATCACCCGCTCCGAAGCGGGGTGGGAGGTGCTCGGCCCCGATCTGGCCGAGGAATATCTGGCACGCCTAAAACGGCTCGATAGGGAGCCGCTGACCGAGCAGGTCGCCGATAATCGCGCCAATTTGCGCATTGTGTACACCCCGTTGCATGGAGTGGGTGGGAACCTGGCGCAGGCTGCGCTCACGCAGGCAGGATTTTTAGATTTTCACGTTGTTACACAGCAACAAGACCCCGACCCAGATTTCCCGACCGTGGTGTTCCCCAACCCCGAGGAACCGGGAGCCATGGATTTGGCTCTTAAACTCGCTGCTGAGGTTGCAGCCGATCTCATCATTGCTAATGATCCCGATGCGGATCGGTGCGCAATCGCGGCGCGGGATCCACATTCGGGAGAGTTCCGGATGCTGCACGGCGATGAGGTTGGGGCGCTCCTGGCCGAACAGCGAGCTGCGGCAGCCTCTAACGGGAGTGAAGCCCCGGCTGCGCTGGCCTCTTCGGTAGTTTCTTCCCGACTGATTGAAAAGATCGCTGCGGCACATGGACTGCGCCACGAGGTCACATTAACCGGATTCAAATGGATAGCGCGCGTAAACAACCTCATTTTTGGCTATGAAGAGGCGCTTGGCTACTGCGTCGCGCCGGAAACAGTGCGCGATAAGGACGGCATTTCTGCCGCGGTCTTGCTAGCCGGAATCGCCGCTGACCTGCTCAGCGACGGGCGTTCGCTCTTTAGCGCACTCGATGATTTGGCGCGGAAACATGGGCTGTTTGTCACGGATCAACTTTCGGCCCGGTTTGTGGACCGCGGAGCTATCGACGCCGCGGTAGCGAGGCTGCTTGCTCGCCCTCCGAAGTCGCTTCTCAACTCGGAAGTAATCGAAGCTACCGACCTGGAAACCGGATTCAACGGATTATCGCCCACCCCGGGCATGTGGCTGCGCACCGCGGACGACACGCGCGTGGTCGTACGTCCTTCTGGGACAGAACCGAAACTTAAGTGCTATCTCGAAGTCGTTACTGAGGTGCCAGCGGATGCGCCAGCAGCCAAACTGGCGCAACTGCGCACCCGTGCGGCGCGGCAACTCGGGCAATTGAAAAACGAGCTCGCCGAGAAGCTGGGGCTGCGCTAAGAAACTACAGCCCTTCCAGCACGTGGGCCGATCCGGATAAGCCCAGGCGGGAGGCGCCAGCGCGCACCATCGCTACCGCGGCCTCCGTCGTGCGGATTCCGCCACTGGCTTTAACACCTATGTTCGGGCCGACGGTTTCGCGCATGAGTTGGACGGCGGCAACGGAAGCGCCACCGGCGGGGTGGAACCCGGTCGAGGTTTTCACAAAATCTGCTTCAGCATCGCGGGCGGCAGCGCAAACTGACAC
>JAJYRW010000189.1 GCA_021793895.1 Actinomycetes bacterium | reverse complement strand
GTGGACTGGTAGCCCGCGTTGGAGGGATCCGCCCAGTTTCGGATGGCAGTTCGTTCACCACCGGTAGCGTCATTGACTTGGAAATCCATGCCGTGGAACGTCTTTGGCCCGGCCGCTTCGCCCAGCGTGATGGCCGCTTCAACGACATACCCGTCATCAGTGAGCGCGGTGGCGCTTTCCACCCGGTCGCGTTGGAACTGCTCATCGCCCGTGCCAAATGAGAGGTCGTTTTCGGCATTGATCCGAATTTGTGAATCCTCATACCGGTACGGACCGTTCTTGGCGTTGCCCGGATCGACATAGATTTCTACCGAATCTTGAATCCACGGATCAGATCCGGACAGATCAACCTCGGGATCGGAGACCTCTAACAAGACGTAGAAGGTCTCGTCTTGCCACAGCGTGCGAACTTGCGCGGAAGCGCCATCTTCGCCCTCGATCTCCTTATCCGTGCTGACCTGGTTCGCGGAGTCCCACACGTCGTCAATTTCGCCGTCAATGACCGGGGTGGTTTCGGCTTCCAGTACTGGCGTGTAGGACAGCGCTTCGACCAGCGTGAGTGTTCCGGTCTGCCCCGCGGTGTTCCAGCCCGCCGAAGTGCTTCCGCCCACGATTCGTACGTCGAATTCCATCGTGTCGCTGGGAGCCAAAGCAGCTAATCCGACTTCGTCGCCATCAGCGCCCGCCTCGGTATCGGGCAACTGCGCGACGAGCACAAAACCCGCGTTCGTCTCGGCCACCACACCGTCAACGCTGCCGCTTCCATCGCGGGTCAGTTCACCCTCGGAATCGCCCCAAGTGAATTCCACCTGATCGAAATCGGCCGGATCGTCGGAGAATACTTCCACGTAGGCGATCAAGCCCTCCTCACTCCACCGCAGTTGGAACGCCCCGGCGTCTTCGATTTCGATGAGCGGTAACCGCTGCCATTCCGGATCATCCGTGCTGGTCACATCCAGAACGCGGCTTGGTTTAAAGACGTTCGCCGTGCGCACATGCGGGGGCAATCCCTCGCCCCCGGCCGCCCCGTAATAGGCCGGTTTGGCCTGGAGCGCGTCATCGAATAACAGTGGGGCTCCGGAATCGCTGCGCCAACTGCGGCCATCCGTCAACCCCCATACGGTGACTGTGTGCAACTCGGGGGTGTGGGTGCGGAAAATATCGAAGGCGTCGCGGTAGTAATAGCCCTGTTCGATGAGATTGGCCTGCGTTACCGGGGTACCGGTGGTGACGTCCAATTCTGTGACCGCTTGGACGACATCTAAGTCGGAGAACCGATTCAATGCGGCTTCAAGCGCGGTCACCGGCGTCGACAGGTTTAAGTGGAACTGATGGCCGACACCATCGACTGGAACACCGCGATTCAGGAGCCGTTCCACCACGGCGCGCAGCCGCTGCTGCTTGCCGCTTTGTTCGGTGTTGTAGTCATTTATGAACAGCGTTACGGGCCGACCGGCGCCGGCTTCCGCATAAACATCATTAAACGCTTCATCGGCGTATTCAAAGGCAAGGTCGAGATACTCCTCACCAAGAATTCGGAACCATTCGCTGCGCCGCAGACCGTCCTCATTCGCGCCAGAATCGCTCACCACCTCGTTTACCACGTCGAAAGCGTTCAGCGGGTTTTCGGAACTGCCAAACAGGCCATATTCATCGGAGAGGGTTTCGGCTACCGCGAAGATGTGCGTGCGCATACGCTCCCGCAAGGTCGCCTGGTCGGCCGTGCTGTCGCTCAACGGTTCACCGGCATCATCTTCGAAGAACCAGGTAGGTGTTTGGCTATGCCATACCAGCGTGTGACCGTAGACGGCCAGATCATTCTGCTGCGCGAAATCCATCAGTTCTTCGGCTTCGGAATGGAACTGGAAGTCTGCGTTCGAGTCATACCAAGCCTCAGGTTTCATGTAGTTCTCGGAAGTGACCTGATTGAAATGCAGATTTAAAAGCTCAGCCGGCCCGCCGGACAACTCGCGGCTATCGACGGCCACTCCCATTGGAAACTCAACCGTGTCGGCTAACGAGGGCAGATCTTCAACTTCACCGTGTTCGGCTGCGGTGACCGTAATATCGTCTACGAAGAAGTCGGCGGTGTTGCCACCCTGATATGCGGTCTCGAAGTATAGATAAAACTCCTCACCCGCCGGCACTTGGAAACTGGCACTGACTTCGACCCATTCACTATTCGACATACCTGTGAACTGCGCGAGGGTAGAAAAATTCGACTCGCCACCGGTTTTCGATTCCATCGATAACCACACGTCATCGGTGGCTTGCCCATCGCCGAAAGTGACCCAGGCGGTCAATTCGTAGTTCTCGCCCGCCTGCATGATGCCCGTAACGTCGCGACCTAGCCCGTGGCCATCTGAAGAGCGGTCGGTTATAAGCGCTGAATAGTTGCCGCCGTGGGCTTTAATATCGGACCGTTCCACCTCGGGACCACCCGCGGCATCATCGCGAGGCCCCCAACCGTTGAGATCGTCCTCAAAATCAGAGTTCAGCGTCTCGATCGGTTCGGTCGGCTCACCGGGCTCTCCTGGTTCCCCGGGCTCGCCGGGATCGCCCGGATCCTCTCCCGCCGTGAGCGTGATCGCTATGTCGTCGACGTAGTAGTCGTAGGGCTCATCTGGGTCAGTCGCCGAGGTGCCGATGAAGAACTGCAACTGCCCGACGTCCGCGCCGGCAGGCACCTGATAAGTCCCGGTGATTTCAGCCCATGAATCCGACACTTCGGTGTTACCGATCCAGTCATAATTTAACTCTTGGTCGCTATACCCATCACTGACAAAGCGCGCATTAACCGGGTCAGCGCCAACGGTAAGGCGCAGCCGGAGCGATAGTTCAAGTTCATCCCCGGGATCCGCGTCTGCAAATAGCCCGGCTTTTGACTTGATGCCGTCGAAGTCCTGGGCTCGATCCTGCACGCGCAGAACGTCCGAACCGTCTAGCTCAACGACGGAAAGCTCCGGTTCACCGCTTTTTTCCCAAGCTTCCTGCCAGGAATCGTCTTGGAAGTCGGTATTAATTATTTCCGTTGTCTCCGCCGCGAGTGCCGGCGGAGCGAAGAGTGCGACGCTTAGTACGGCTGCCGAGGTTATTGATGTGGTAGTGAAGAATTTATTTCGAAATCTCATGGCGCTCCTTTGCGCAATTCTGGATGGGCGGCGCTCGCCCATGACCAGGAAAAGAAATCTTCATTTTTCAACCTAGCTACATTGACGCGCTTTGTCGATAGTTTCTCTGCCTTTTCGAAACTTTCGGAAAGCGCAGCCGGGGTGCGAGCAGTCTTTAGGCTGTAATTCACAGGTTTCGCTGCTGCAAATTTCGCCGTAATGCAATAGAGTAATCCGAAGAAATCGACGCAGATTTCGCCTTCGACGCGGCCGATCTGTTACGTCGCTCCACCCGGAATAGTGAAGGCAAATGTCACAAAACTCGTTCGAAACTCTCGCGCACCCCGCGTGGTTACCAGAGCGCGTCTGGGAGCACTTGGGCCGGCGCAGCATCACGCTGATTAGCAATTCCACGTCAGATCCGGTCTTAAAAACCATCCAGCATGAGCTTCTTAATGCGACGGAACGCTGGGGCGGAACCATCCGGGAAGCCGGCCGAGCCGACATCATTTTTGAACTCGGTGCAAAACCCGCCAGCGGCTCCGATGAACACACGAAGCTCGACTCGGCAGCGGCACGCGAATCCTTCGAAGTCACCGCTCCAGGTAACGCTGCTCCCGCCGGCCGCGGCAGCACCTCATCCGCCACCGCTCCAGAGCGAAGCGCCGGCCTGCACGTGCGCGCCACCAGCCCCATCGGTCTCCTTTACGGTTTGCACCACCTTGTCAGTTTTGGCGACCGCGCCTGGACGGACGCCCCCGAAAATGTTCCCGGACTCCTGGGAATCCACGCACCCGACCAGCCCATCCGCATGCTCAACCACTGGGACAACATGACGCACCATCCCGTCATGGGCACCGTCGAGCGCGGCTACGCTGGGGACTCCATCTTTTGGCACAACGGCACCTTGCGCTCCGACCTCACCCGCGTGCGGCAATACGCCCGGCTCTTGGGTTCGCTGGGTATCAACCGCATCTCGGTCAACAACGTCAACGTCCACGAGGTCGAGGCGCGATTGATTACGGACGGCGTCCCGCACCTGCGTGCACTTGCTGAGATTTTCCGGGCGCACGGGGTGCAGATTTTCGCTTCGGTTTCTTTTGCGGCGCCCATGTCGGTGGGCGGATTGGAGACCGCTGATCCACTCGATGCCCAGGTGCGCACTTGGTGGTAGATC
>JAJYRW010000188.1 GCA_021793895.1 Actinomycetes bacterium | reverse complement strand
CACGCTTAGAACCGGTCAGCGCGACCTGGTCAGCGTTAATGATGATGACGAAATCGCCACCATCAACGTGCGGAGCGAACGTCGGCTTGTGCTTGCCCCGCAGCAGGGTGGCGGCATGGGATGCGAGCCGGCCAAGAACAACGTCGGTGGCGTCGATTACGTGCCAAGAGCGCTCGACGTCGCCGGGCTTCGGGGTGTACGTACGCACAGTCGTAGCCTTCGTTTCTATTCGTTGAATGATTAATGGTGGTCGGGCCAACAAAACCAAGTAGAGTCGGCCCCTAGCAATGCCTTTGCGCCCGAGTGCGGGCAGCCAAATGCACAACGACAGATAAGACTACCTCCATACCACCCGATCGGTCAAAACTGGGGTACCTGAAAAAGCCGGTGGCGGCGATCACGCTAGGTGGGCGCGTTAAGTGGCTTGAATCGGTGCTGGGCGCGGGTTGGATGTGCGGCTCGGCGTGGGTTCGGTGTGCGGCTTGGTGCGGGTTCGGTGTGCGGCTTGGCGCGGGTTCGAATCGTTGTCGAGATGCGGCCGCCGCTGGGAACGTTCAGGCTAGAGAAATGACTCAAGATACTCCTGGAACCAGACCTGATCCGGAAACACTGGGCGATGGGGATTCTAACCAGTTGCCCAAAGAGGACACGCTGCTTGATCGCGGCCCTGAGGACAACCTGGACGAGGGCTACTCCCCGCCCGAGCGCCCCTCGGAGTCACTATCAGAAACGGCGTCTGAACAAAACGAACCTGACACCATCGAAGAGCGCGAAAGTCAGGTCAACCCAGAAGTTTGGGAAACCGGCGCGGAAGAAGACCCGGGGTCGGCCTCCCACGATGATCCCGACGCCAAGGGCGCAAAAGTGGACCCTGATCGAACTGGACGGCTGGCGGCGCCAGTTGATGAGGGAACTCATCATCAACAAGACGTGGCGGCTGAAGACGTTGGAATTTCAGGTGGCGCCGCCTCGGCGGAAGAAGCCGCGATGCACTATGACGATCTGGACGCTCCAGATACGGGAACTATTGAATCCGATGACATCGATGAGCCCGATGAACTTGATGAGGCAGAATTCGAGGCTTAGGCCTCGTCAACCACGTCAGGCGCTTTAGTGTCGTGCGTTCCGACGCCATGTGTTTCCACATCGTGTCTTTCAATGTCATACGTTTCCACGTCGTGTGCCGCGCGGCGGGCTCGCGTTTGATTCGCCCGCGCAGCTAGTTCATCATCCGGTGGATAATCAACGCCTGCAAGTGTGAGGCCGTGGCCGGGAACCACCGTTACTGCCGCATCCCGCTTTTTGTTGCGCAGCAATTCGCGCGGCCATTCCACCGACTGCTTACCTTCACCCACCGGGATGCAGGCACCAACTAGCGCGCGCACCATCGAGTGACAAAACGCGTCGGCACTAACCGTTGCGACCGCCAGTCCATCCGAAGAGCGCTCCCATTGATAGGTGGTCAAAGTGCGAATGGTTGTAGCACCTGGGCGGGGGCGGCAAAACGCCGCGAAATCATGCCGCCCCACCAGCAACTCCGCAGCCGCATTCATCTTTTCCACATCGAGTGCTCGACGGTGCCACAACACCTCGGCGCGACGGAGCGGATCACGGTGCGAGACGTCGTCCACAATTTGATAAATGTAGTGCCGCATTAAGGCGGAGAAGCGAGCATCGAAACCGGCCGGTGCCTGCCGCACGCCGGTAACTACCAGGTCGGCGGGGAGAACCCCGCGGAGGCGGGAAAGTAGCGCGGCCTCGGGCTTGCGCGGTGGTTGACCGGCGCGGGTTTGGCCAACGACGGAGCCCCACATTTCGCGAGCTATATCAAAGTGCGCGACCTGGCCGCGGGCGTGCACAGAAGCATCGGTGCGGCCGGCCACGATCAGGCGGGGCGGGTCAATGCGGAAAATTTTGCCCAAGGCGGCCTCAAGTTCGCCCTGAATCGTGCGTAAATTCGGCTGAATTGCCCAGCCGGCGAAGTTGGATCCGTCATAGCGAATGTCTAACCGAATACGCATCATGAAGGAGCCTAGTCGGCCCGCTACGGTATTTTCCATGAGCAACCCGGTGTTTGCGACGGAAAATCCTGATACAGATCCCATGACGTTAGCCGTCGATTGCGGGGGCACCGGGATTAAGGCCTCCGTCCTGGACGCAGCTGGGACGATGCACGCCCACCCCGTGCGGATTCCGACGCCCTACCCTCTTCCGCCGCAGCGACTGGTGGAAGTGGTCACGCACCTGCGAGAACAGTTGCCGCGAGCCGACCGGCTCACGCTGGGGATGCCCGGGATGATTCGCGGCGGGGTGGTTATTAAAACTCCCCACTATGTGACGAAGGCCGGGCCGCGATCGCGCGTGCTGCCAGAGCTGGTTGAGCAGTGGGCCGGATTTGCGATGGAAAAGGCTGTCGAAGCGGCCCTCGGTTTACCCGCGCTGGTATTGAACGACGCCGAAGTTCACGGGGCCGGCGTAATTGCGGGCACCGGGCTTGAGTTGGTTTTAACCTTCGGGACCGGACTGGGGTCCGCCCACTTCAACGGCGGTCAGTTGGCGCCGCATCTAGAGCTGTCCCACGCGCCGGTGCGCCGCGGGGTGACCTATGACTCGTTTATTGGAGAACCGGAGCGGCTGCGGCTGGGAAATGGCATGTGGTCACGACGGGTGCGCCACGTGGTCGAAGTGCTGCGGCCAGTGTTTTTGTGGGACCGGGTGTACCTGGGTGGCGGAAACTCCAGGCGCATTACGCCCACGATTCTGGAGCGGCTCGGCGACGATGTGGTGATCGTTCCCAACACCGCGGGAATCGCCGGTGGCGTGCGGGCGTGGGAATTGGTGTAGAGCGCGGGCTAAGAAAATTTCGGCTTCGATACGCTGCCTAAGAGTCTTTCGTTAATAATTTTCAAAAGGTTCGGTAGCCCCGTGTCCAAAAACTTTGCGCTGAATGATGAGCGCGTGTTTCGGCCAGAGATCGAGGGGTTGCGTGCAGTAGCAGCAACACTCGTGATGGTTTATCACATTTTTCTTGACCGCGTCTCCGGCGGGGTCGATGTATTTTTCCTCATAGCCGGTTTCTTAATCACTGGTTCGCTTCTCCGACAGGTCGAGAAAAGCGGGACGATTCAGCCCGGAGCATTCTTAACTCGACTAGGCAGGCGCCTGTTACCAAACGCGCTGACGGTCTTAATAGTTGTCATGATCGGAACGCACATTCTCATTCCGATAACGCAGCGCGTGGCAACTTTTCGAGAGATTTTCGCTTCGACACTCTACTTTGAGAACTGGGCGCTCATCGCAAAAGCTACCGACTACCTCGCAAGCGAAGAGATTCAAAGCCCAGTCCAGCACTTCTGGGCAATGTCCATACAGGGGCAATTCTATTTGATTTGGCTCCTGGTATTTGGGATCGCTTTACTGTTCGGTGCGCATCGGATCCGCAAGACTCTTGGCGTTGCCCTTGCGTTATTGTTCGTTTTCTCTTTCGCGTTTTCGGTGTATTACACCAGCGCGGATCAACCGGTTGCCTATTTCCATACGGGAACGCGGGTGTGGGAATTTGCAGCAGGCGGGCTTTTTGCCCTTATAAGTGCCAAAATTCCGCGCATTCCTGAACCCGTGCGCGTGGTATTTAGTTGGGTGGGCCTGCTTGCCATCGTGTTCCTAGGGGTTACTTTCTCGGTCGGAAGTTCCTTCCCGGGGTACATCGCACTCGTCCCAGTCACCGGGGCGCTGCTGGTGCTACTTGCTGGTCCCTCACAAAGCAGATGGTCAGCAACAAAGATTCTCGGATCGCGGCCTCTGACGTATCTCGGCGGCGTTTCTTATGGCCTCTATCTTTGGCACTGGCCAATTTTAATCTTTTACAAGCACTACACCGGACGCGAAGTGATCGGCCCGCGGTCAGGCATCGCCATCATGGTGCTCTCGCTTATTTTAGCGATTTTATCGACGAAATTTATTGAAACGCCGCTGCGAGGAAAGCGCCCGACGAAACAGAAATCGGCGCATAGCCACCGGAAGCGCGTTCTTCGACCGGCGACCATAGCGCTGTTGTGTGTGAGTGCGGTATCTGTTTCGGCGGCTTTCGCCGGCAAAAACGTCGGAGCAGGACACCCGAAGTTTGACGCTGAGGCTCTGGCCACTGATTATCCCGGTGCGATGGCAAGGGTCGATGCTGATTGGGACGCGGCTGACCACAAACGCGATCCGTATCCTGACTTATTGTCCATAACCGAATCGAAGCCTCAACACTACGAAAACGGCTGCCACCAGAATCAGCGTTAGATCGGAA
>JAJYRW010000187.1 GCA_021793895.1 Actinomycetes bacterium | reverse complement strand
GGCCACCAATTCACAGTGGAAGGATTCGTTCAAGACGATGAGGTGGTGCTGTACGGAGTTGTGGATTCGATCCGCGTTCCGGGCTGGTCGAGCTTCTTGCGCTACCAGTACCCATCTGTCTTGCCCGCGCCGGTGCGAACGCGCGCCCTAGAAATCAGTGAGCGCATCGTTTCGGTCATGGGTTTAAACCACACCACGTTCAACATCGAGTACTTCTGGGATGAAGACGCCGATCGCATGACGCTGCTGGAAATTAACGTCCGGCATTCCCAGTCCCACGCACTGCTATTCGAGATGGTTGATGGTTTTGCCAACCACGCCTTCATGGTCGACCTCGCCCTGGGCAACAGGCCACAGCCGCTCCAAGGCGCTGGCCCGCACACGATCGCCGCGAAGTGGTTCTTGCGCCACTTTGCAGATGGCATCGTGCGCCGCGTGCCGTCGAAGAAGGAAATCGCGGCACTGGAAAAGCGATTCCCGGGCACGGTGATTAGCACAAAGTTGCGCGTGGGCGATCGGCTCAGCGACTCCTACGGCGAAGACTCCTACAGTTACGTGCTGGCGGAAATTTTCACCGGCGGCAACACCGAAGCAGAACTGCAGCGCATTTTCAACGCGTGCGTAGCCGGGTTGCGCTTTGAAATCGATGAGATTCCAACCGGCTTCACGCCCGAGGCAGAAACTGCAGCCCCGACAACACTGGTTTAAAGATGCGGTGAACGAAGGCTCGCACCTCCTCAAGAACGAAGGCTGGCCCTCCTCCACAATCAGGGAGAGGGGCCAGCCTTTACTCTTTTTCGCATTTTCACGACCCGCGGTGCTGAGCCGTGGTTCCCGCTGGTGACGCGGGTTCCCGCTGGTGACGCGGCCATTCGATTGGCCACGCCACCACCAGGCTTAAGTCACGCCACCAGTGGATTCAAGTGTGGCGCTTAGTTTGAGTGCTTCTTTGCCTTTCGGATGCTCACGAATCCGATGCCGCCGCCGATTGCGACCAATCCGATAACGACGTAGAGCAAGAGCTCGGCACCCGTGCGGGGAAGTGCTTTGCCTGCGTCATCCGAATCGGACTCATCCGAATCCGGGTCGACCACACCGTCATCATCCGTATCGGAATCTGACCCGTCACCGCTCTGGTCATCGCCATCCTGGCCGGAGCCATCTTCAGCAGCGCCATCTTCGTCGGCACCATCTTGGTCATCGCCGTCTTGGTCTTCGCCATCCTGATCGGTGCCGTCTTCGTCACCACCAGTGTCGTCACCGATAACAAGCTCGATTTCAGATGATTCGGAATCCGCCAGGGGAGCTTGCGCCTGGAACTGCGCTATCAGCGATGTCGTGCCCGCTGCAGCGTCCTGCGGAATTTGAATGCTGGCGTGATATTCCTCGCCCACCTGCTCCACTGGCGCCGAAGCGGTGAAGTCGTCGAAGATGAATTCCACTTCTCCAGCAACTACTCCCGCATCAGCAGCCGACACCCGCACGGTCACGGTGTCGCCGGGTTCGATACTCTCCCCGGAATCGAGATCAACAAATTCCGTATCCGTGGCTACTAAGGACAGCGGTTCGTCCTTTGCATCTTCCCACTGATTCAGTGTCACCGGCATGACACTGCCGTGACGGGAGTGCGGGAGAGATCCTGGAACTGTCTGCCACGAAGGATCTGCCAAAGACTCAGAGAACAGCGGCAGATATCCGGCGCCGGTGAAGTCATCGACGAACAGATAGAAGCCTTCATCAGTGCCATCGGGCAATGAGACGTCTCCGGGATTGGCCTTGAAGATCGTCGGGCCCTCGGTGGTCCGTGAGGTATTGCGCGCTTCCTTCGATAGGCAGCTCACGTCTGTTTTCCACGCGTAGTCGCCAACTCCCGTGGGAGCCAGCATGGATTCTGATGATTCTTGCAGGATGTCCTCACATCCCGTTACTTCTTTGGTGAAGCGGTAAAAAACACCGTCGTCCTTGATCATCGTGGTGTCAATGCGATCGCCGGCATCTTGCCAAACCCGTGCGGGAGAGAAGTTCACGAAATCACGGGTCGTGGAATACATCACCTTGGAGTAGGTGTGGTGGGGCGTAGCGGTTTTGTCATAGGGGCGTGATCCGTCTAAATAGATCCGCGAGGACCAGTAAACAACGTACTCGCCGCGTTCATCGTCCCAATATGCCTCAGGCGCCCAGGTCATAGAAGCAAACGGCCCTGAAACTTCCACGTGCCGCTGGTTCCCCCAATTGCGCAGATCGGTCGATTCCCAGATCTCTAGGTAGGCGCTGCCATCATCAAGCGCTTCATCCCACGAGGTGCCACTGCCAATTGAAAGATCGGTGGCAATCATAAAGAACCGGTCGCCCTCAACTGAGCGCATAATGAACGGATCGCGCAGTCCCTTGGTTCCTTCTTCGGAACTTAGAATGGGATCACCATCGTTAAGCACATCCCAGCTCATCGCACTGTTTTCTTGTGAGGCTGCCAGGCTGATGCGCTCCCCATCCAGCGTGTCTGCAGTGAAATAGGCAAAGAGGTAGCGCTCATCTTCCGCCTCGCGGGGAAGAGCGGTCACGCTAGTTTCGAACTCACGCACCTCAGTCTGGTCCCCGGAGCCGACCGTCGCGGTCAACACCACGTCAATGTCGGGGCTGCCCCAATCTGGACGATTTACTACACCCGGGGCGGCAGACCCAACCGGTTCATCTGAAATCACTTCCGGCTTAGAAGAAGTCCATTCAATGGGCGTACCCGCGCTGCCCTTTTGCGGCAGATACAAATTCCCGAGCGCGGTTTCGGGAACAACCAGATCATCCGCATCGGCAGTTACATCATCGGCGGTGAGCGCCGGAACATTAACCGTAAATGGTTTGGTCGCAGACGCTGCAACACCGCGGACTTGGGCGCTGGCTTCCAGCGTCACCTGCGCGTCGGATTCCCCGATGGACGGGCGGTTCACTTCACCCGTTGAACTAATCACGTCTGGGTTTGAGGAATTCCAACTAATTCCCCGCAACGTAAACAGGTCAATATCGGAGGTTACTTCGTCGGTATCACCAAGGTCGACAGCTGCAAGCAGTTCATCTGCGGTCTGCGAAAGTTCAGCTTCGTGCTCGCTACCGTCTGCTTCGGAAAGAGAAACAACTTCACTGTCGCTCAAGGCACGGTCGTAGACGCGGAAAGCGTTCACTTCGCCCCGGAACAGCTGATCCGGGTATGGCGCCCGGCCAATGGTATTCATTGTCTGCTCGATGTCGGATGGGCGCAATGAGGTCTTAGCCACTCCCGCACGCTGACCGTCGGTGTAATACGTGAGCGTGTTTTCTTCTGCATCGATCACCGCAGTTACGCTGTGCCAGCGATCAGCCGAGAGCGTGTAGCCCGTCGCGTTATCTTCTGCCTGGCCAGATTCCACGGTGATAGCCGAACGCGGGCCCCGCACATTTGCGAACCAGTATTCGTCCGTGTCGTTATTTCCAATATTCCACAGGAAATGATTGGTATTTAGCATCGACGAATGTACGCGAACGTCCATCGAAATGGTCGCCGATTCGGCATCGCTTAGAAGATCATCGGGAAGGCGTACCCAGTTTCCGTCTGAAGTTTTTGTGCCCCCGGTAAATGTGAGCGTTCCCGCATCGCTGCGCTGGGCTGGGTCGTAGTTTTGAATTTCCGCATTTAACGGATCCTCATCATCGGCCGCGCCCTGCGAGGTGTTGTGCAGTGTTGCGCCATCCGACTCGGCAAATAGGTATTCTGCGACGAGTCCCTCGCGCAATTGGTCGGCAGCTGGTGCTGGGTCTGCAGAACTTTGGACGGCACTACCGGTAACTAGTAGAAAAGCCGCGGTAACCGCAGCAAAACCTCGTATCCGAATTCCGTGAATACTCCGGGATTCTCGATACGTCGACGCCTTGGTCGCAATCACAAAAACTCCTCTTTAAGCCGGATGGACCGCGGCAATGTTAGCACTAACAATTCGGCGTTGGCTGCGGACTTCATGATCACCGCGAAAATAAATCTGATTCACGGGTTTTCTGCGCGAGTTTTAGCCTCCAAGCCAGTTATTTCGCGCTTTTAGGGCCCCGGCTTAAGGTGTCGGCGCCAGGGCTCGCATTCTGTGTTGCCTTTTAGCCGCATGGCGCGACTGTGCCTACGCGGAAACGCAGAAAGCGCGGAATCCGGGCTGGTGTGCAGCCTTTTCGCCGCATACTGCAACTTTGATCACACCGCCCAAAAGTCCGCGCCAAACAACCCGGGCTGCTCGCCAAACAACCCGCGCAGCTCGCCAAACACCGTGCCAAACACCGCGCGACGCGTGAGTAACCCGCGCAGCACCGCACAATCC
>JAJYRW010000186.1 GCA_021793895.1 Actinomycetes bacterium | reverse complement strand
TCGATTATTCGTTAATCAACACGTTGTCCGGCGACAAGAATGCGGGAGCAAAATATGCCGGAGTGTTAGACAGCGGCAACAGGGAATCATCAATGTTGATACCCAGTTCATTGCGCATAAACTGACGGCGCTTTTCGATGCGGCTCCACGTTTTTGGGAACCTGTCAGCTAATTCAGCGCGAAGTTTCTCATCAGCAAGCGCCAAGCCGTCCTCGCAGTTCAGTTGGACACCCTCGGGCAGACCTGCCGGGATGACGTCACACTGCATGGCCATACCGGATTTCAGCTGGGTTTCGTTTCCGGGCTGGACGTTGGTGTGCACCCATTCTTCGGTTGCGGTGAGGTGTCCGGGGTTAAGCGCGGGCGTCAATCCGGCCTTCGCCATGGGGCCGGAAACTGCGTCATATAACTCTGCACCAGATACGCCCGGCTTGGCGGTTTCATACCAAGCAACAAGCCCTTCAAAGTAGGGAGCCGCCCATTCTGATACGAACTCGGGAGCCTCTGGAGCCGCCACACCGGCGCGGCAAGAGAGCCCGCCCCAGTAGCCAAGTGCCACAAATACTGGATCCCCAAGTTCAACCACGCGGTTCCCGGGACTGCGCAGAATCATGTCGATCCCGCGGCCTGACGCATACATCGGGTGGCAGGTAAGCGGTTCGCCCGCGTAACCCATCTGACTCATGATGTCGAGTTCACGTAAACCGGGTTGCGTCGCGCGAACGATACGAGCTACGGCATCGGAGGCGCGTGATGCTCCCCATTCGAGCATTGCGATGTTTTCGGCTTCATTATTTGCGCGCATGCCCTCGACAGGGTCGATGAGTAAGTGCGTGCTTTCTACGAACTCTCCGTCACCAACGACCGTGCGCAGGGCCGTCAGGGCGTACGCGGGGACAAAGAAGTTCTGTTCCGGCAGCTGTTCGAAATCTTCGGCGTACTTCCAGCCGACGATGGCAACCGAGTCCCCGCTCTTCAACCCGGCCTGTTTCAGGACGACGTCGAGCCGTTCACTGTTGTCGCGCTTTTGGCCCATCAAACTGAAGGTCTGGCACAGAACAATCTGGTGACCGCCGCGCACAACGTAGGAGTACATTTCACCCTCATTGCCGACGATCAGGTAGCTCGCATCGTTGGGGCCAAGGAGAAGGAGCGCCTCTTCGAAGCGGGGGTCGAAATTTGAGAGGTAATGAATATTGCCGAAGTGTTCGCGGTCTCCCCAGACTGCTACCCAGTCTGTGCCGGCACGGCTGTACAGCTCCCGGGAACGCGCACGAAATACGTCGTCTGAAATCGCGATCGGCTCAGCAGCCTCGTCGAATACCAGCGGCTTCACATTACCCAAAGCAATTGCCATGAAACTTCCCTTCGCTACGTTGCGTTTGGCTCAGAAAAGCAGGGTGAGCATCCATTGCACACACTGCGCCTCCAGAACTTTTACCGGTAACGTTACCGGTAAAAGTTTGCAAGAGCAAGGTGGGTTTTGATCCTATTTCCCCGGGGGCCGTGCCCGAGGAGCTGCCGTTGTCTCCCGCACGATCAGCTCCCCGCCCGTGGGGACAACCCGCGCTTTTACACCAATTCTTCGGAAAAGCCGCTGCATAATGTGGCTGCCGAAAGCCCGGTTATCGACGGCCACCGTCGTGAGTGGCGGACTATAAAACTCGGCATCTGGCAGCCCATCGAACCCGAGAACGCTCATTTGGCTCGGAACCGAAATCTGGTGGCTCTGCAACCAGTGCAGTACGCCGAGCGCCATATGATCATTTGCGCACACAACCGCGGTCACGCCGCTGTGGATATCGAAGTTCTTTTCCATGGCTTCAAAGCCGCTCTGTGCAGACCAGTCCCCTTCTGCTTCTCCGACAACTTCCGTCCCATACTCGGCAGCCATCGCTCGGAGTGTTTTGCGTCGCGCGCGGGATGCAGGCCAATCGAGCGGCCCCGACACCATGAAGAATTCCCGGTGGCCCAGATCAATTAGGTGCTGCACGCCCTTGGCGAAGTCCGGTTCCGGGTACGGTCCCGGGTTTTTGCGTGCTGACCTCTCAACGATGACCGGGCACGCCACTTCGGCGGAATTAAGGGCCTGCAACATGGCATCCGATGCCGCTAAAACTACAGCGCCGGCAAGTGAACTTTGCTCCATGATGTCGACGGCCTCAGCGACGGCCGCCGCATCATCGGTATCGACGGTAACCAGATCCAAGACATAGCCCGCTTTGCGCGCTTCTTCTGCGGCGCCGTCCATAATCTCAAGCAGCGCCCACTGCGCCCCGGTCTGCACAAACGCTGCGATGCGGTACGACTTATTGGTTGCAAGCGCCTTCGCTAGTTGATTCGGGTGGTAATCCAGTTCCACCAGTGCTTCTTCAACTTTAATTCGCGTGTGTTCCCGCACTCGTTCACCGCGCAAAAATCTAGACACAGTCTGATGGGAAACGCCTGCTAAATCAGCAACATCATAAATTGTCGCCCGGCGCTCGCGGTTATTCAGGTGATTGGACACGTCTCTCATATTAGACATCTCTGCAGATACGCAGGCGCGTTGGCATTGTGGTGGCGCGTTTCGCTGCTGCCGATTAATCCTGTGTTCTTAATTAATGTCAGGATCCAGCATCTGGGCCAGCGCCGGACGCACACCCCACTGCGTAGTTAATTCATCTAGTTCTTTGGCCGCCGCCGCGGAGCGCCCACCGGTGCGGGTGGCGCGGATCATGGCGTTACGGGGCGTGTGGCGGGAGTCGACAAATTCGACGACGTCGACGCGGTAGCCGCGGTCGCGCAAAATCAGAGAACGCAGCGTATCTGTGAACACATCGGCGAAGCGCTGCCGTAAAATTGGATGCCGAATTAACGAACCATATGGCGCTGGTGCTTGCGAGTTATTCAATTGTTTTTGAATATCGCGGTGGCAGCACGGGGCAGCCAAAATGACGGGTGTCTGCCACGTCACGGCCCGGGCCAGGGCCTCATCCGTCGCGGTATCGCACGCGTGCAGCGCCAGCGCTATATCGGGGCTTACTCCATCGAACGGATCGCCGGTAGCGATGGTGCCGGCAGTGAAGCGCAAGCCCGATAACTTCGCCTCTTCCGCCCGCCCGGTAGAGCGGGCAACCAGTTCAGGCCGCAGTTCCACCCCCACGGTTTCCACGCCAATATCGGTTAGTTCTTGCGTCAGCCACCGGTGGACCCCAAACGTGAGGTAGGCGTTGCCGCACCCCAGGTCGACCACGCGTAGCGGCCGATTTTCTGCCCGTGCGCGCTCCACCGCCGGCTCCATCACGGCGCGCAGGCTGCGCAAAAAGGCGTCAACCTGGCGGCGCTTATCGGCGTCGGCTCCCAGAATTTGGAAGATCGAATCATCGGGTGCCAGCAGATGCTTCTTGGCCCGATCGTGGCTGGTATTGGCCTCGGCCTGCGTGGCGGGGCCCCGGTGGACTTGCGCCTTACCCTTCTTGGTCACGCGCAGTTGATATGTGACCTGCGTGGTTTCCACGTGCCAGTTTCCAAAAGGCAGCGCAAGCAGTTCATCGACCGCTCGCACCAATGCGAGGTCTTCGGCGCCGCCGTCCCCTGCCACGGGCGGCAAATAGTTATCCGTACGCAATTCAGCTGCGTGGCGCACAATTTGGATGCGCTTCTCGCCGCCAATTTCGACCGGACGGATTTCAGCGCGACGCATGGGCAGGTCACTTGAGCGCCGCTTTCCCGCCGCGATTGCGGACACGAAATGGGCGCCGTCCAAAATTAGAGACCGGACTTCGGCGAGGGCGATGGAGAGTTCCAATATGGGCACGGAAGTAATTTTAAGCCGCTACCTTATCGCGGGTCTCTTCCAACTCCAGGGCATACGCGGCCGACTCGCGGGCGAGCTTGCGCTCCCAGGGGTGGGAAATCTGCAGACGCGGGGTGGCGCGCAAGCGGTAACGCACCCGCACGTGCCAGGTTGCCATCGCCCAAATTCCGCCAGCAATAGCGATAATTATCGACGCGATCGCGCCAACCGTCACCAACCTCACGAGACACAACACCTAGGCGGACCATTCGCCTGTTGACATCGTTCCCAATGTGCGAGAGAGTATCTAGTGGGAACGATCCCATTTGGGGTCGACCTCACGACGACCTTCCTTACAGAAAGCGATAGCGATGAGCGACCTGATTCCGGTTCCGGATGATTTCGAGGCATGCGTGCAGCACGCGATCGACCAGGACGACAAGGCGAGGGCGCTCGTCGAGCGCGCCGTTGAGCGCGGGGTCGAGCGCGTATACCTCGTCGGCTGCGGTGGCTCACACTTCGGCACCTATCCGGCGTTCGATCTGCTCGATCGCTACGCTCC
>JAJYRW010000185.1 GCA_021793895.1 Actinomycetes bacterium | reverse complement strand
GACGCTGGCGCAGGCGGCGCTCACCCAGGCGGGGTTTTTAGATGTGCACGTCGTGGCGCAGCAAGAACATCCGGATCCGGATTTCCCGACGGTTATTTTCCCCAATCCGGAAGAACCCGGGGCGATGGATCTGGCGCTGGATCTGGCTGAAGAGGTAGCCGCCGACATCATCATCGCCAATGATCCGGATGCGGACCGATGCGCCGTTGCCGCGCGCGATGGCGAAACGGGAGAATTTCGGATGCTCGAGGGGGATGAGGTGGGAGCGCTGCTAGCCGAGCGTATCGCCGGGGATGCACTGCTAGCCGAGCGTATTGCCGGGGATGCACTGCTAGCCAAGCGTTTTGCCGAGGGCGCGAGTGTGCCGCCCCAGAGCGCGAGCGTACCGGCCGAGAGCGCGAGTGCGCCACCCAAGACACCTCCGGCGCTGGCCTCATCAGTAGTCTCCTCCCGGCTCATTGAGAAAATCGCTGCAGCGCACGGGCTGCGTCATGAGGTGACACTCACGGGGTTTAAGTGGATTTCCCGCGTGCCCGGCCTAATTTTTGGCTACGAAGAAGCACTGGGTTACTGCGTCGCACCCGAAGTCGTGCGCGATAAGGACGGAATTTCAGCGGCAGTACTGCTCGCGGGACTCGCCGCGGAGTTAAAGGAAACGGGCGCGTCTTTATTTGATGCACTCGACGATTTAGCTCGCATGCACGATCTGTATGCGACCGATCAGCTTTCAGCTCGCTTCGTCGACCGCGGCGCCATTACCGCAACGGTCGATCAATTGCTTTTGGAACCACCAAAAACGCTCGTAGGATCCAGGGTGGTGGAAGCGGAAAACCTTGACGCGGGCTTCCGCGGCTTACCACCCACTGCGGGCATGTGGCTGCGCACCGAAGACGATACGCGCGTGGTGGTGCGCCCGTCGGGAACGGAACCAAAGTTGAAGTGCTACCTCGAAGTCGTTGCCGGACTGACACCGGAAGCTAGCAGCGCTGAAGTCAAGCGCGTGCGCCAACAGGCCGGCGAGCGCCTGGCCCAGTTAAAGAACGAATTGGCAGAACTTCTGGGTTTGCGCTAGGGACGCGTAGGTCTCCGTCACAGACCAGAAAGCACCTGTGCTGAACCGGACAGCCCCAGTCGGGAGGCACCCGCGCGCACCATGGCGAGCGCGGCGTCAGTGGTGCGGATTCCGCCGCTGGCTTTAACGCCCATATCGGGCGCTACCGTCTCGCGCATGAGTTGGACTGCGGCGATGGACGCGCCACCGGTGGGGTGAAAGCCGGTGGAAGTTTTCACAAAATCTGCTTCAGCGTCACGCGCGGCCTGGCACACAGCGACAATTTCACTATCGGTTAGTGCCGCCGACTCGATGATGACTTTTAAGAGGGCCCCATCACCATCTACGCGGGGCATGACTTCGCGCACGGCGGCAATGTCAGCGTAAACGGCGTCCCAATTACCGTCTTTCACGGCGGAGAGGTTCACCACCATGTCGACTTCGTGGGCGCCCAGTTCAATAGCGCGGGCCGCTTCAAGGGCCTTAACTTCTTTTTGATGCGCACCCGAGGGGAAGCCGCAAACCGTTGCTACGCGCAACTCATCGAGTTCCATATCTACCAGCGGCAGCATATTTGGAGAGATGCAAACGGCATAGACGCCTAATTCCCGAGCTTCGGCAACCAGTTTTGCCACATCATCGCGGGTCGCTTCGGGCTTTAGCAGCGTGTGATCTATCAGCCGCGCTAGATCATTCCTACTTATCGTATTCGGATTCATCCATCTCCTCCTCGCGGAACTGATCCACTACGTCGGCCTCGGAGCCACTTTCCCGCTCCAGCGAATCGTTCACCGCGGGAGCGTCATCAAAGATTACCCCCTGATCATCGTCCCAGTCCGGCATCTGGGTGGGGTCCGCCTCGTGATCGGGTTCGTAGTCTTCGCCCGGGTTGACCTGGGCCCCCAATAAATCACGATCGCGCAGAGAGTCATTATTACCCGAAAGCATTGACATGATTCCTCCTTGCTCGCAGTTGGACCGCTCGCTTTCCATTATCGCCCGATTTGGGCCGACGTGCAGTTATTACCGGATCCAAATCGGGCGCAGTTGCTACCCAACCTGATTCAGCACCCAGCTGCTACTCCAAAAGCTCGGCCGAAGCCAGCAGCGCCGTTGTTGCCAAGAATTTCGCACCGATCGCAATGGCGCGCTCATCCGGGTCGAAGTCACCCTGGTGCAGGTCATATGTGCGCCCGCCTGGCGTGCGCGTTCCCAATCGCGCCATGGCGCCGGGGGCCTTCGTCAAGTACCAGGCAAAGTCTTCACCGCCCAGCGACTGCTGCACTGCGATTTCCGCCTCCGGGCCCAACACTTCGGCCACGGCCCGCTGCTGTAGTTGCACAGCGTGCCGGTCATTAACTACCGGCGGAACGCCCCGGTCATGCTGCACTTCGGCGCGCACCCCAAAGGGCGCTGTTACGGCTTGAACTGCCTGGTCCACGACGTCGCCCGCCCGCTCCCACGAGGCAATGTCTAGGCAGCGCAGCGTGCCTTCGAGCATTCCGTTTCCCGGAATAACATTTGGCGCACTGCCGGCATTAACGATTCCCCACGTGAGATTCGCGCCGGAGCGGGGATCAATTTGACGCGACAAAATCCCTGGAACCTGCGTGATTACGGCGCCTAAGGCGTAAACCAAATCATTGGTTAAGTGCGGGCGGGAGGTGTGGCCGCCGGCTCCACGAAACCGCACTGTGATTTTGTCCGACGCGGATGTGATCGGACCGCCGCGCAAACCGATGGTTCCCACGTCCAAGCTCGGTTCACAGTGCACGGCAAAAATGTGACCCACGCTTTCCAGCCCGCCGGCTGCGATCACGTCAATCGCTCCCCCGGGCTGCAATTCTTCGGCTGGTTGGAAGATCAGCCGTACCCCTGTCTGCAGCCCGTCGACCTCCGCCAGTTTGGCCAAAACGCGTCCCGCTCCTACAACCGCAGCCGTGTGCACATCGTGCCCGCAAGCGTGGGCAACTCCGGTCACTTGGGAGCGATAGGGGCCAGTTGTTAAATCAGTTACTGGCAGCGCATCTAAGTCAGCACGCAGCGCAATAAGTGGCACGCCGGTATCAACCGCTGCGGGGCCAATATCGCAAATTAGGCCCACTTCTCCCGGCAAAATCCGGGGGTCCAGCCCGAATGAGCGCAGTTGCTCGGCCACGAGCTGAGTCGTTTGAAACTCGGTGCGCGACAGCTCGGGATTGGCATGAATCTGCCGCCGCAGGTCGATCAGCGCCGGTTCCATGCTGGAGACCAGCTTGGCGACGCGCTGCGTATAAACGTTCATGGCCCGATGCTAGTGATTACAGCAGTTCTTCGCTGCCCGCCGCCCGCAGCGCATCGACGACTTCCTTAACCTCTTGGGCCCGGTCCTGCGTGGTGACCAACAGCGCATCGGGCGTGTCCACGACCACGAGGTTTTCCGCGCCCAAGACGACCACCTGTCTTCCCGCCGCGGGCACGACAAAGTTCGAGGCGCCGTCCATAATCAGTGGATTTGGGGAGCTGCGCTCCGGCACGGATAGGACGGTATTTTCACCCTTGGCGGGTAGGAGTCCGCGCAGGGCGGCCCAGTCGCCCACGTCGTTCCAGGTGAAGTCGGCGGGTACGACTGCCACTCCGCCGGTTGCGGCGACCGGCTCGGCGATGGCGTGATCGATCGCGATTTTGGTCAGCGTGGGCCAGATGCGCTCCAGCGTCGTGGCGCGTTGGGCGGTGTCCCAAACGGCGGCAATTTCGATCAGGCCAGCGTGGAGGTCGGGGTGGAGGCGTCGGAGGTGATCGAGCAGGACGCCGGTCCGGAAGATGAACATGCCGGCGTTCCAGAAGTAGCCGCCGGATTCCAAGTACTTCGCGGCGGTTGCAGCATCGGGTTTTTCGACGAATTGAACAACTTGGCGTGCCGCGTGCACCTGCTGTGCGCCGGTGGCCGCGCTGGCGCCAGTTGCGAAGGACTGGTCGGGGCTGAGGGGCTCCCCGGCCCGGATGTAGCCGAAGGCCGTTGCCGGGTACGTCGCCCGCATGCCGAGGGTGGCGATGTAGCCGGCGCGCGCGGCGTCAATCCCGCAGCGCACGGCCGCCTCGAACTGTTCCTGGCCGCTGATCACGTGGTCGGCGGCGAAGGACCCCAAGATTGCTTGCGGCCCCTCCCGCTGGGCCACGATCGCGGCGGCGAGCCCAATGGCAGCCATTGAATCGCGCGGTCCCGGTTCGATCCACAGGTTCTGTTCCGCCAGGTCGGGCAGCTGATTTTGGACGGCGCCCGCGTGCCTTTGGCCAGTGACGATTCCGATTCCGTCCGGAGATC
>JAJYRW010000002.1 GCA_021793895.1 Actinomycetes bacterium | reverse complement strand
CGGAAACATCTTCTGGAAGCGCAGTAGAGCACCCGAACTTGCGCCACGCCATCCATAAATCGCCTGATACGGATCACCCACGGCCGTCACGGCGTGTCCCGCGCCAAAAAGCCCGGACAGTAGTGTGACCTGCGCGTGGGATGTGTCTTGGTACTCATCAAGCAGCACGGCTTGGAAGCGTTCCCGCTCCCGGGCCCCAATCTGCTCATCCTGCTGCACCAGCTGGGCGATAAGCGCAACCTGGTCGGCGAAATCTACGAGGTTATCGCTGCGCTTGCGTGCAATATATTGCTCCACCAGCGGAATAAGACTAGTTCGCTGCCGCCAGTTGTCTCGAATCTGCTTCTCAGCCCTGCGCATCTTTTTCTCGCCGGCCAATATCTCGAGTTGATCGGCTTGGGAATGCAAATAATCGGCTACTTCAAACGGCTCGATCAGATGCTCGGCGCAGGAGCCGGCAAGCTTGATTACCGCGTTTATGACAGTCGATGCGGCCATCGGTACTTGCAGATCATCGGGCCAGCTCGTGACAATCTCGTGCACGAGTTGCCACTGCCCCGCCTCGGAGAGCGTGATGGAATCCGGTTCGATTCCCAAGCGCAGGGCGTGTTCCGAGGCAAGCCGCGCCGCATAGGAGTTATAGGTAGTTACGGTTGGCGTTGCGAGCGCTCGTTCATGGGGCATCAGGTTATCGCGCATCAAACCTGCTTGCCGCAGCTGCCGGAGCCGAGATCGGACCCGATCAGCAAGTTCACCGGCCGCCTTGCGAGTGAAGGTCAGACCCAGTATTTGCTCCGGCGCCACGTGCCTATTGGCCACCAGCCACACCACGCGTGCGGCCATTGTTTCGGTCTTGCCCGAACCAGCGCCGGCAACGACTAAAAGCGGCTCATCCGGGGCAGCCTCGATCACTGCAACTTGCTCATCAGTGGGCGGTGGCTGGCGCAGCTGGCGGGCGATTTCGCGCGCCGAGAGCGCGGGCGCTGCTTGCACGGGCAGCGCGGACCCTTCTTGCGCTGACTGTGACGGAGGTTGCGACGGATTGAGCATTAAAGAACTCGTCCCCCTTCGTTCTGTAATGGGCAACTGCGTCGAACTGGGCAACTGCGACAGCCCGGATTTTCCCGCGCTAGAAAAGTGGAACCGGCCATCTGCTCGGCCGTTTCCGTGACGCGCTTGTGCACCCAGTGCGGGTCTTCGTCCTCAGCCAGCGCTAATTGCGAAAACTGCTTATACCCCTTGTTTGGATCGCTGACATACACCAGCGCCGCACCTGCAGACTGACGCTCGGAGCCCGCGAAACGACCCTCTTGGACTGCCAGTTGATATATACCCAGCTGCGAGTGGCGCGGGATCTCATCCTTGTCGGCATAGCTACCGGTTTTAAAATCAACGACGCGCAGGGCCCCACTGTCGGTGCGTTCGATCCGGTCCGCGACGCCGGTAATACGGGCGCGCCCGACCTCGAGTTCGAATTTTTCTTCCACCGACACCACCGAGCGGCCCTCGGCGATGTACTGGGCTAGGCGCTGAACCGATCTTTCCACTTCGGCGCGCTTCACAATGCCCACCCAGCCCGTCGGTAAGCCCAAACTGGGCCACTTCTCATCCAATCGGGCCAGAAGCTGGGCTTCGGTTCCATCGAAAAGTTCTGCCGCTAACTCGTGGATGAGGTTTCCCACATCCTGTTGGATCGTGGCGGGGCGGGTGCCTCCAGCCTGTTCCAAGGCCCAACGCAGCGGACAGGTGATGAATGAATCCAAGCGGGAGGGAGACATGTACACCGGCTCGGAGGCATCTGCGAGCGGGGCGGTCGTGGTCAGTTGGGCGGTTCCGTTCCATGACTGGGGATTGGCGCCGGCAACTTCGTGTCGGGCCAAGAACGCTAATAGGTCTTCGGCCGCCGCTTGCCGCTGTGGATCTTGTTCATCAAGCGACGCCCGACGCAATACCGCCACCAGTTCGCGCAAGCTGACCGGTACGCGATTGGGATCCCCCATGCCTACCGCTTCGGTGACTGGCACGTCGCCGCTTTGTAGCACGTCAATGAACGCCGAAGGCAACAAATCGGCATCCGGGTCTGCAACTGCGCTGACCAGCAAGCGGCTGCGGGCACGGGAGATAGCCAATAAAAACGAACGGGCCTCATCATGCAGTACCTCGCGCCGTGCCGCTGCAAAGTCGCGCTCTAACCCGTGCGCTCGGCCCGTGAGGACCTCGGTTAAACGCTGGGCACCCAGGACGGTATCGCGCAGGCGCACATCGGGCCACACATCGGCTTGAACAGACAAGATGCAAACGAAGTCCCAGCGGTTTCCGGCTGCTGCGGCCGGCGTGAGGACGGCCACGCCCTCTTGACCGGTGGCTCGCGCGGCCAGCGAGTCAGCAGGCAGGCTTTCTGATCGGATCTGGCGGATAAATGCTGCAATGCTGGCGCCCGGCATGCGCTCAACGAAGCGTCCGGCCGCCGCAAAGAGGGCCAGCACCGCATCCAGGTCCCGGTCTGCTTGGCGCCCGGCAATTGCGCCAGCAATCGCTTGGTCTTGCCAAATTCGGGCCAGGCCCGTGGCGTCCCACGCCGCCCACAACACGCTTTCGACGTTGGCGAGCCGGTCTTCGGCTGCGGCCCGCGCAGCCTGCAACATGGTGGCCACGCGCGTGACGGGGCGCCGAATACTGGCCGGCAAAGAAATGGCCACCGCCGAACTCATTAGATCAACGAGTGCCTCATCAACGGATTGCGCCATGGACTCGTGGCGCAGAAAGTTCCACAGGGCCCGGCGCAACCGCCGCAACTCAACTGAATCCAACCCGCCCACCGGTGAGCGCAGCAACGCCAGCACATCAGGAGGCTCCAGCTTGGCCGTTACCGCATATTCCAAAGCCATCAAAAGTGGTTGGACGGCGGGTTCGGCGCGCAATAGCACCTCCGCCGTTTCATCCAAGATAGGAACACCGTGCTCCAAAAGTCCGCGGCGCACCTCATCGGCTTGGGCCCCCGAGCGCACAATCACCGCCATTTGGCGCCAATCCAGTCCGTCCACCACGTGCGCGCGCCGTAATTCATAAGCCGCATGTGAAATTTCCCGCGCGGGAGAATTGGCAATTGCTACCTGCGCCGCCGGCGGCACAGCGCCGCGACTGGAACCCAAGGTGCTGTCGTCATTTACTTCAACAGCGCTGGCGGCAACGTCGGAAGCGCTTGCACCTACCTCGACAGCGCTGGCAGCCTTGCGATGATCCACCAGACCAATTGAGCCGATCACCGGAGTTATTAGCTGGGTAACCCGGCGCAGCTGCGGAGTTTGGCCCCAGACCTGTTCCAATACGATGTGCTGCGCGCCAAACGCACCCAATTCGCTGCCGCGCGGCTGCATCGCGCGCGCCAGCAGCGCAGGTTGGGCTCCGCGGAACGTTTGTACAGCCACATCGGGGTCACCAAAAAGCAAAAGCTCCGCCCCGGAACTTTGCATGACATCTAGCAGCCGCACCGTAGCGGCGGTTGCCTCCTGATAGTCATCGACGATCACCGTCTTCCAGCGCGGGGGCGGCGGCAACGGACCCGTAGGGTCCTGCGCGTAGTCCTCCTCCCACATCGCCAGTAGATTCGTGGCCGAATCGACAATTCCGGCCGCGTCAAAGCGCTGCCCCGCATCGGGGGTGGACCAGCGCTGGGATGTGACGTTCAAGTACTCGCTATAAACCATTCCACCGGCGATCCATGGTTGATAAGAATGGCGCTCCCCCAACGCAATGAGCTCTTCGGGCGCAAGTCCATATTCGGCAGCGCGCATAAGTAAATCCCGCAGCTCAGCGCGGAAACCGGTAAGACGCAACGACTGCGTTGGCAAGGAGTCGGGCCACGGCGGGCGAACGCCCTCGCCCGCTAAATGCCCTTCAATCAGCTCCGCCAAGACCGCGTCCTGTTCCGGCCCGGATACCAAGACTGGCGGCGGTTCATTGTTGGCAACCGCCCACGCCCGCACAATCGCAAACGCGGTCGAAGCCGCACTGCGCGCCGGTGGCTGAGATGAAGTGCGTTTTAGGCGGGCAGAAAGATCTTGGCGCATCTGCGCCGCAGCGGTGCGGGAGGCAGAAATCACCAGCACGTCATCAGCAGCAAACCCCGCCTCTACCCGCCGGGCAGCCATCTCGCGTGCCAGCGTTGTGCGTCCGCTGCCGGGCGCACCCGAAACCAGCACGGCCGACGATGCCCGGTAGGGCCGGTCCAAAATACTCACGTATTAATCAGACCACACACCTGTGACAAAACTAATAATGCGCGGGATCCGTAAAGACCAATGAGGCGCGGGATCGGTAAACACAAATGAGCCGCGGGATCAGTAAACGGGCACGGAGTCGTCAATGTGCATCGACCAGGCCAAAATCCCGCCGGAGATATTGGAGGCAGCCACGCCGCGTGCCTGCAAAATCCGCGCCGCCTGGTCGGAGCGGCCGCCTGAGCGACACAGCACCAAAACGTCACGCCCATCTGCCAACTCGGCCACTCGCCGTCCCTCATCAGCAAAAATCTCATCCAGCGGCACGTGCGTGACCTCGGGAAGCTGGGAAATTTGCAATTCGAACGCCTCGCGGACGTCCAAAATAAGAAAGTCATCCTGCCCCGCTGCGCGCGATTGCAGCCGGTCGGCAACCTCTTGAACCGAAACCTGGGGCGCGGGAACCGACTGCGGCATATTTACTCCTAATTAAAGGTCCAGATTGAGTTGAAAACTCCAGCGTACGCATCAAACCGATAACAATCACCCTTAAGGGGTTGTAAGAACCTGCCAAAGGGTTCCGAAGTGGTTACGATTCTCCTCATGCCGTCTGCCGCTACCCCCGCTATCAGCCGAATTACTCGGCGCGCGCAAATCATGAACGCCGCGCTGGAAGCATTCGTGCACGAGGGCTATCACAACACGTCAATGGAGACGATTGCTGAACGCGTCGGAGTTACGAAACCGGTGCTATATCGCCATTTTTCGTCCAAGATGGAGCTGTATCTGGCGATCGTGGATGCCCAAACAAATGAGCTGGTAACTCACGTCCAGACCGCGCTGGATACACCGGTGAACCACGAGCGGGAACGCGTGCGCGCCGCCTTTGCCGCCTACTTCAATTACATCGAGGCCGAAGGAGCCGCATTTCGGCTCATCTTCGAATCCGACGTCACAGCCGATGAAGCCCTGCGCGAGCATGTGGAGCGCTCCAGCCGACTGTGCGCTGGGGAAATCTCACGCCAGTTGCGCGCCGTAGCCGATCTGACCGACGCGCAGGCGCACCTGCTGGCGACCGCGCTGCTGGGCATGGCGCAAATCACCGCCCGCACCCGCCTGCGTAATCCCCGGGGAGTGTCATCAAGTGAAGCGATCGATTTGCTGACACAGCTTGCCTGGCGCGGACTGTCGCACTTCCCCGCTCTAGACTGACATGCGGTATCTGCACTCCAGTTTTGTAAGAAGGGAAGCCCGACGTGGAAATCACAGTTGGAATCCAGCACGTAAGCCGCGAACTAACAATCGAAACTGACCTGACTATGGACGACGCCTCTAAGGCTGTGGAAAAGGCGCTCACTGGGAATTCACTCGTCTTGGACGACGTTAAGGGACGCCGTGTTGTGGTTCCGTCTGCCGCTGTGGCCTATGTGGAACTCGGCTCCGATACCGCGCACCCGGTGGGCTTCTTGCGGTAGGTCTCCCACCGGTTGTTGCGTTAGCGTTCCCGCGTGGATTTCGCGCTTTTAATCGCCGGATCGGGCTTTTTCTTGTCTTTCGCGGTATGATGGCCGGTTGTAAGTAAGGCTGACCGGTCGTATGACCAAAAAGTTTAGTTGTTTTTTACGCGCACATACCGCGTCGAAATTGCCTAATTCACGATCGGCTGCCCCAGTAGCGCTCCGCCTTCATTGCAGACAAACTGCCCGGCGAGGCGCCAGAATCAGATGAGGCAAAGCACTCGTGGATAATCAAACATTTGCTGAGCTTGGCGTTATGCCAGAAATAGTTTCAGCGCTCGAAAAAGTCGATGTCACCCATCCTTTTCCGATCCAGGCTCTCACCCTGCCCGTGGCGCTGGCGCGCCACGACATCATTGGTCAGGCCAAAACCGGGACCGGAAAGACGCTCGGATTTGGCATTCCGCTGCTCCAACACATCCTGGCTCCGGGCGAGGCAGGATTTGAGGACTTAAAGGAACCTGGCGCGCCGCAGGCCCTTGTGGTTGTGCCCACCCGCGAATTGGCAGTGCAGGTCGCTACCGACCTAGAAAAAGCGTCTACCACGCGCAAGGTGCGCGTTCAGCAGATCTATGGCGGCCGCGCTTTTGAACCCCAAATCTCGGCTTTACAACGCGGGGTCGAAGTCGTCGTTGGCACGCCCGGGCGCCTACTTGACCTGCTGCGCCAGCGCCACCTGAATCTCAATCACGTCAAGACGGCCATCTTGGACGAGGCTGACGAAATGCTCGATCTGGGCTTTTTAGAAGACGTGGAAAAGATCCTGGCCGCTACCCCACACACTCGCCACACCATGTTGTTTTCGGCCACCATGCCGGGCGCGGTTGTGGCCCTGGCGCGGCGCTATATGACCCAGCCCACGCACATTCGGGCGGAAGACCCCGAAGACTCCGGCGCCACCGTAAGTGCGACCAAGCAATTGGTCTATCGCGCGCACGCACTAGATAAAATTGAGGTTCTGGCCCGGCTTTTACAGGCGGAGGGACGCGGGCTAACAATTGTTTTCACCCGTACAAAGCGCACGGCAGCCAAAATTACGGACGATTTAAATGACCGCGGTTTTGCCGCTGGCGCGATCCACGGAGACCTGGGTCAGGGGGCGCGTGAACAGGCACTGCGCGCATTTCGAACCGGCAAGGTCGACGTACTCGTCGCAACCGATGTGGCAGCGCGCGGCATAGACGTAGAAAACGTCACGCACGTTGTTAATTACCAGTGCCCGGAAGATGAAAAGGTCTACCTCCACCGCATCGGGCGCACCGGCCGGGCGGGACTGACCGGCACCGCGGTCACGTTCGTGGATTGGGACGACGTCCCCCGCTGGAGCGTTATTAACCGCGCCCTGGATCTGGGCTTCCCGGAACCGGTGGAAACCTATTCTTCCTCTGACCACCTTTACTCCGACCTAGGAATCCCCGCTGGAACCAAGGGCACTCTGCCTAAGGAGAAGCGCACGCGCGCCGGGTTGGAAGCCGAAAAACTTGAAGACATTGGCGAAACCGGGAAGCGCACCGCTGGCGCTGGTTCGCGCGGCGGTCGCGGTGAGCGCGGCGGTCGCGGTGGTCGAGCGGGTGGCTCTCGCCGCGACGGGCGTGGCGATGGCAACTCCCGCCGTGACGGGCGTGGTGGCGGCGGTTCTCGCCGCGACGGGACACGGCGCCGCAAGCGCACGCGCCGGGGCCAAAACATCAACCGGTCGGATGCCGGACAATCTGGCGCTCCCAGCGGTTCAGACCAAAAGCGCGGCGCGGCTACGCCGGCAAATCGACATGGAAACCAAAACGGTCAATCAAATTCCGGCCAGCAGCGGTCCCGGCGCCGCCGCCGGACGCGGGGCGGCAATCCCATCGAAACCAAGGGCGGCGCCAACTAGAAGGTGGTGCCGGCGCAACGCCGGCACTCAGACTTCTGCGACGAAGCTGGTGACGGCTTCTGCGATGAGCTGGACGGCGATTGCGGCCAAAAGGATTCCGGCAATTCGCGTGACCAGTATCGTTCCGCCGGTGCCCAATATCCGGTGAATGACGTTGGAGAACCGCAGCGCGGCAAAAATTGTGATGTGCACGGCAAGAATGCCGAGATAGATAGCTGAAAATTCGTCCACTCCGCTGGCTGCGTGGATGAACACCATTGTCGCCACGATTGCGCCCGGTCCCGCTAAGAGTGGAATTCCCAGCGGCACAAGGGCGACATTTACGCCCTCGCGTCCCTTGGGGTCTTCGTCAAATTTTCCGGTTAAGAGTTCCAGCGCCACCAGCAGTAGGAGCAAGCCGCCCGATGCCTGCAGTGCCGGAAGTGAAATATGGAGATAATCCAAGATGGACTGTCCAAAGAGCGCGAAAACTAAAATTACGCCCAGTGAAACGAATGTCGCCTGGATTGCCGCCCGCGCGCGCTGCTTAGCAGTTTGAGCTTCCGTGAGAGCCAAAAAGACGGGAATCGTACCCGGGGGATCCATAATCACAAATAGGATTACAAAAACCTCGGAGAGCAGCCTCCAGTCAATGCTCACGGGCGAATCACCTCCAACATTCCTTCGGCTTCAATGAACTCCAAACTCTGCGGGTCCGTCAGGTTTTCACCCAGCCGATTCGGTTTGCCAGTGCCGTGATAGTCGCTGGCCCCGGTGGTGATGAGGCCTAGGTCGTTGGCGAGGGAGCGCAAGCGTTCCTTGGTTTTCGGCGAGTGATCGCGGTGGTCCACCTCGAGCCCGGACATTCCTGCCCGAGCCATCGCTTCAATTACCTCTGGGCCGACAGTTAATCCGCGAACCGAGGCACCCGGGTGGGCAAAAACGCTTACGCCGCCTGCGGCACGCACCATTCGCACCACGTCAACCGGATCAATCGTGGGGTTGTGCACATAATACTTATTTCGCGGGTGCAGCAACTCCTCAAATGCAGCGCTGCGCTCGGAAACGATGCCGCGGGCTACCAACGCATCAGCGATGTGGGGCCGACCCAGAGTTGCGCCTGGCTCCACCTGAGATAAAACGTCTTCCCACGTGATGTCGTAATCAACACCAAGGCGCTCCACCATGGTGCGGGCGCGGCTATCACGCGAAGTACGAGTATTAGTGAAAACCTCCTGCAGGGCGGCGTCATGCGGATCGAATAGATAACCAAGGAGGTGCACTGTAATGCCGCCAACCGCACAGGAAATCTCGGCGCCGCGCACCAGCGCGACCCCGGTCCTTTCGACGGCGGCGCTAGCTTCTTCCCAGCCGGAAATGGTGTCGTGGTCCGTTAATCCAATGACGTCAATATTGGCTTTGGCGGCCGCCGCCATTACTTCAGCGGGATCCTCCGTACCGTCTGAGCGGTTGGAGTGCGTGTGAAGGTCAATGCGCACAGGCTCACCATACCGCGGCCGAATTGTGCGGTTTTCTGGCCCAGTGGGACGATAAAGACATGTCTGAAAACTTACGCGAACGCGGTAGCGCCCGCTCCCAGCGTCCCACTTCCGATGCTTTCAAGAAATTCATCGCAGCGAACTGGGAGCCGCGCAGCACCGAATTACCCTCCCAGCGAGAGTCCGCCCCCTACGCCGCACGGCGCCGGGCTGCCATAGCCGAAACCTTCCCCAATGAGCGCCTGGTGATTCCGGCCGGTGGTCTAAAAGTGCGCAGCAATGACACTGATTATCGCTTCCGGCCCCACTCAGCTTTTGCGCATCTGACGGGCCTGGGAACAGACCGCGAGCCGGAAGCGGTCCTGGTGATTGAACCGGACGGCGAAGCGGTGTTGTATTTCCACCCCCGCGCTTCGCGTGATTCTGATGAGTTTTACGCCGATGCGCGCTACGGCGAACTGTGGGTGGGCGCCCGCCCGAGCTTGGAAGAAGTGGAGGCGGAAACCGGAATCACGTGCCGGCACATATCCGAGTTTCCCGATGCGCTCGCCAAAGATGTGGGTCCGGCAGATGAGGCCGGTGCTGTCCAACTGCGGATCGTGCGCGGGGCGGACGCCCAGATAAATGCCCTAGTTGATGAAGTCCGTTCCACCGCAGGCGTCACTACAACCGACACTTCGGCAGATGACCTGCTCACCGAAGCACTTTCCGAATTACGACTGGTGAAAGACGATTGGGAAATCGCCGAAATGCGATCTGCAATCGCTGCAACCATCACCGGATTTGAAGATGTAGTGCGTTCCCTACCGCGCGCAATTGGTCACCCGCGAGGGGAAAGGGTCATCGAGGGCGCCTTCGGGGCGCGAGCCCGCGAGGAAGGCAATGGATTGGGCTACGACACAATCGCGGCTTCAGGCGCGAACGCCTGCACACTGCACTGGATTAGAAACGATGGCGAAGTCGGCAAAGACGACCTGCTTCTTTTAGACGCCGGCGTGGAGGTCGATTCGCTTTATACCGCGGATATCACCCGCACACTGCCCGTATCGGGACAGTTTTCAAGCGCCCAGCGTCAGGTTTATCAGGCAGTTTTGGACGCCGCCGATGCTGCTTTTGCGGTGGTGCGTCCGGGAGTTAAGTTTCGCGATGTGCACGCCGCGGCGATGGAAGTCATTGCGGCACGTCTCGATGAGTGGGGCCTGCTTCCAGTATCAGCTGCGGAATCGCTCTCCGAAGAGGGCGGTTTTCATCGGCGCTGGATGGTGCATGGCACCAGTCATCACCTGGGCATTGATGTGCACGACTGCGCGCAGGCGCGTCGAGAAATGTACTTGGATGCCCAGTTGCAACCCGGCATGATCTTCACCATTGAACCCGGTTTATATTTCCGGGCGGAAGACCTGTCCGTTCCGGTCGAATTTCGCGGCATAGGAGTGCGCATTGAAGATGACGTACTCGTGACCGAAGACGGTTATGAAAATCTCACAGCGGCGCTTCCGCGCACGCCCGATGCGGTCGAAGAATGGATGGCTAGCCTGCGCAAGTGACGCGGATCGGCTCAGCACGCGAAGTTCTGGTCATCTTGCAGAACCCGAGGTCTAGCGCAGTTTGTCATCCCGCAAAGGCCGCGATCTAGACACGAAGCTTACTGCCCGCTTTCGGGGCCGGACCCTGGCTGGCTGGGGCCGGTCCCTGGCTGACTGGTGCCGGACTGACCGGGACCCGACTGACCAGCACCTGGCTGACCGGCGCCCGGCTGACCGGGACCCGACTGGCCAGCGCCCGGCTGACCCGGACCGCCGAGGCCGGCCCCGGGAAGCTTGGCGAGTATCCGGCGGGCTTCACCCGCGTGCTCGGCCCGGCACAGCACCGCGTAGGTGGCGGCAACGATCTGGCTTGAAGACGTAAAGTCGCGCTTTCCACCGGTGAACATGAAAGAAATGACCCCAAAGAGCATTCCAAAGCCCACGCCAATGGCGATCGCTGGAAGCAAAGAGGCCGGTTCATCGGAAAACATGGTCAAAAGCAAACCCACAAAGAGGCCGAACCATGCACCTGAAAGCGCCCCAGCCAGGGCTACGCGCGCATAGGTAAGGCGGCCGGTAACGCGCTCCACCATGCGCAGGTCCGTTCCCACGATGGTCACGTGCTGGACCGGAAACTCCTCGTCAGAGAGAAAATCTACCGCGCGCTGCGCTTCGAGGTAACTCGTAAACGAGGCAAGTTCTACACCACTGGGTAACGTGGGAACGCGCGGAACATTGCTTGGAGGCCGACCGGAGATACTCATGTGCCAAGTCTTACCTACTTTTGACCAAAGCGCATCCATCTCTATGCCAGCTGCGCAGCCGAAGTCAGGCAAGCCGCAGCTCCTTTCCTTCTCAGCAGCGGCTGCGGCCCGTGAAAGCACTAAAATCTGCGCGGCGTACCATCGAGGTATGTCTTTGCCCACTGTAGAAACCGTCACCGCCGCCCTGGATACGGTGCTCGACCCTGAGATTCGTAAACCAATAACCGAATTAAACATGGTCGACTCCGTTGAAATTGGCGAGGGTGGATCCGTCCTAGTAAATGTGCTGCTTACTACCGAGGGCTGTCCGCTAAAGTCGACGATCACCCGCGATGTCGAAAACGCGGTGAAAGAAGTCGAGGGAGTCTCTTCGGCCGCCGTAAGTCTCGGCGTTATGAACAAGGAACAGCGTGAAGCGCTGCGCACGCAGCTGCGCGGAGGCCAGGCTGAACCCGAAATTCCCTTTACCAAGCCCGAGTCACTCACCCGCGTCTACGCGATCGCCTCGGGGAAGGGTGGCGTCGGCAAATCCACTGTCACGGCAAACCTTGCCGCCGCCATGGCCGCCGATGGCCTGCGCGTGGGGGTAATTGACGCGGATGTTTACGGGTTTTCCATTCCGCGCATGATGGGCGTGAAACTTCCGCCCACCCGCGTTGACGACATGATCTTGCCGCCGGTGGCACACGACGTAAAAGTAATCTCGATCGGAATGTTCGTGCCCGGCAATCAGGCCGTGGTTTGGCGTGGGCCCATGCTGCACCGGGCGCTGCAGCAATTCCTGGCCGATGTGTTTTGGGGGGATTTGGATGTGTTGCTCTTGGACCTGCCCCCGGGTACGGGCGATATCGCAATATCCACCGCTCAGTTGCTGCCAAATGCGGAGATCGTGGTTATTACCACCCCGCAGGCCGCGGCCGCGGACGTGGCCGAGCGCGCCGGGTCGATCGCTGTGCAAACCCGCCAACAAATTGTCGGCGTGATCGAAAATATGAGCTGGTTGACCCAGCCCGACGGCTCGAAATTAGAACTGTTCGGCGCCGGTGGCGGACAAACCGTGGCAGATCGCCTCAGCGAAACGCTCGGTTCTCAGGTCGACGTTATTGGTCAAATCCCGCTCGACGTGGCCGCCGGTGCGGGCTCCGACGCTGGCACCCCGGTTGTCCTCAGCGATCCCGACTCCCCCGCCTCAACTGTAATTACTGAGATGGCGCGCAAGCTCACCAAACGCTCTCGGGGCTTGGCGGGTCGCTCGCTCGGACTCAGCCCGCTCTAAGACCCCTCGAAGGGTTAAGCGCTCGACTGTTTTCATCGACCCAGCCCGCTTTAGGTCGCCTCGTCATCAAAGGGCGGGGGCTGGTCCGCATCGCGCTGCGCGCCCGCCTTCGCACCGCGAACGGCGGTGGCTGTCCCGGCGCTCATTGCTGCCCCGGTTCCCGCCGCGGCTGCGCCCGGGCCTAGGCGCCGACCAGCACCGGTCCCCGTCGTCGCTGGACCGTCTGCATCATCAGTGAAAACCGCTTCGCGCACGATTCGGCGCGGGTCGTACTGCCGGGGATCCAGTTTATCCCAGGGGATGTCCTCCCCCTCGGGGCCCAACTCGTCACGCACCTTATTCTGCGCGTCGCTGAGCATTGCTTTGAGCCCGCGCACGAGTTTTCCTAGTTGGGCTGCATAGTGCGGGAGTCGTTCAGGGCCCACCACGATCAGGATTATTACCAGCAGGATGAGCGCTTCAGAACCGTTAATCCCGGCAAACATGGCAGGTGGGTCACTCACTCTCGGTTTCATCGAGAGTGACCGAGACTTCTTTTTCACCCGAACCGTCCCGAGGGCGGATCGTCAACTCGATCTCATCCCCGGGTGCTTTCGCGCGAATGGCGACAATGAGCTCATCGGGCTGAGTAACGGGGCGTCCGTCAATTGCCAGGATCACATCCCCCGGTTCGATACCGGCCTCTTCTGCCGGTCCGCCCGGAGTCACGGCCTCCATATCGGCGCTGTCTTCTTCGAGTACTTGAACGCCCTCGCCGTTATAACGATTGTCAAGCAGCACCCCAACAATGGGATAGGTTGCCTTACCCGTTTCCATCAATTGATCCGCCGTGCGACGGGCTTGACTGGCGGGAATTGCAAACCCTAAACCGATGCTGCCGCTCGAGCCTGGTACCTGTGCGATCGCCGAGGCAATCCCCACCACCTGCCCGGACATGTTCACCAGCGGACCGCCCGAGTTGCCGGGGTTAATAGCGGTGTCAGTCTGAATGGCGTTGATGAAGGCGGTGTCAATTTCGTCGCCCGCCGCCACCGGCCGATTAAGCGCGGAGACAATTCCAGTTGTGACTGTCCCGTCCAAGCCCAGCGGCGCGCCAATCGCTACAACCTGCTCCCCCACTTCAACACTTTCGGAATCGGCCAACTCCAGCGGCACGAGGTCATCTCGATCAACTTTCAAAACAGCAAGGTCGTATGAGACAGTGCTGCCAACCACCTCGGCCTCTTCTTTGCGTCCGTCGGCGAAGGTAACCGTCAACTGCCCATCTGCATTGGCAATAACGTGGTGGTTAGTCAGTAAATATCCGTCGGTCCGCACCGCAAATCCCGAGCCCGAGGAGGCGCCGGTGTCAATCGAAACCACGGAGGGAAGTACCGCATCAGCAACGGAAGTGACGCTGCCTGCTAGCGTCTCGCCGTCCTCACCCGTGGGCGTTGGCGGGGGCAGTGCAACGGGCTCCGAACCGGTTCCGGGTACGAAGAACGCGCCGACCGCTCCCCCAATAAGGCCCGCGATCAAGGTGAGTGCAATAAGTACCAGTACGGGAACGCCGCGCCGACCGTCTTTCGAGCGGGTCGATTGGTGGCCCGGATCATACGGCCCATACGGCGACTGCGGGGGCGACGGCTGCGGGTGCGAAGAGGGCCCATACGGCGACTGCGGGGGCGATGGCTGCGGGTGCGAAGACGGCCCATAGGGAGTCTGGGCGTATGGCCCCGGTGAGTACTGCTGAGTTCCGCGTGGATCATCCGCCTGCTGCGCGTATGGGGACTGATAGGGATTAGGCCCCGCACCAAAACCAGCCCAGCCCCCGGTTTGGAATACCGGCGGCGCGCCGGGACCGGTATCTTCCACTGCGCGACCCGCGTCCGGCTTTTGGGACTGAGCAGGCTGCGTTGGCGGGAATGATCCCGGTGCGGCAAATCCCTTGTCGTCTTCACCCATACTGTTTTTCTCACTCACCCAATTACTTGGCGAACCTTATGGACGCCCCGCATCACTCGTGCCCCGATTCCCTCATCCACCGGAGCTGGTGGGAATGATTCTATGATCAGGGCAATGGTGTCATGGGGCGCGTCGGCGGCAACGCTAATTACCCGATCCCCACGCTGCCACACCGCAGTGAAGGGTGCCTGTTCAATCACCTGGACCTCATAGCCCGCAATTTGGGCCGGCTTACCAAATGCGCGGTCCCCCAGCGGCAATTTGCCCCGGCGCTCGCGCACGACCACTTGGGAGGCATCGACCGTTAAGATCGCTTCTATTTCGTCGCGGGTGGGGTCCGGCGCGATCGACAAAATCTCTAAATCGGCAGTCTGCTCTTCCAAACGCCGCAGTTCAGGCTCCAGTTTGCTTTCCGACTCCGCCGAGCTGACAGCGGCCATAAAGCGCGGCGTGGGGCTACGCTGCCCCAAAAGGCTGCTTTGGGCCCGCTGCGCCACATTTTCACTCACATCCGGCAGGTCATATGAGCCGACCACAGCCAAAAGCGCGATTGAGGCGGCCAGCCCAAAGGCCGTAACGAGCACGCGGCTGGTCCAGGTTTGTTTTTTCTCCGGCGCGGGAGGCTGTTGCAGTGCCTGTGTCTCTTCTATGGCAGCAAGTTGATTCAAAAGCGCGGGGCTGGGAGTAACAATCGGGGACGTGGCGAGCAGACCGCGTACCTCGCGAATTTCCAGTACCGCTGCTGCACACTCGCCACACACTGCCAGGTGGCTCTCGACTCGCTCCGCATCCGCCGCGACCAACTGCTCATCCACATACGCCGAAAGCAGGGCGCCAAGATGATCATCCCCCAGCGGCAAATTGTCGCCTGCCCCAAATTCGGACTCCTGCGTCACTGCGCACCACCACCCTGACTGGTGGTATCCCCGCTGCGCGCGAGCCGCTCGCCTCCATCGCCGGCACTGGTGACGGCTGTGGTCTGCCCATCGGCAGTGGCGTCAGTGGGCGGGGTAGGAATGACAAATTCGGACGCTCGGTGCGCTAGTTTCCGGCGCATGGCCGCCCGGGCTCGGTGAATTCGGGAGCGGACCGTGCCCAAAGAAATTCCCAGCGTCGTGGCGATCTCTTCGTAGGAGAGATCTTCCATATCGCGCAGCACAATCGCCGCGCGCATTTGGGGGGAGAGTTCCGCCAGCGCGGTTTGCACGTCATCGCCCATGTTGCGGTGTTCAAACGCCCGCTCCGGTCGCTCCTCAGCGCGGCCATCATCGAGCCGATTATCCGCATCGATGGGCAGGTCAACCATGCGGATGCGCTGCTTGCGGCGTACCTGATCTAAAAATTCATTCGTGGTTATGCGGTGGAGCCAGCCCTCGACGTTTCCGGGCTCAAATTTCGCCAGCGATCGAAAGACTTTCACAAAGACGTCTTGCGTGAGGTCTTCCGCATCGTGCTGGTTACCCGTTAAGCGGTAGGCAAGCCGAAACACCCGACCCGACTGCTCGGAAACAATCTGTTCCCAGCCGGGCACGCTCGCTGGCGTGTCACTATTCACGGCGCGCTTCTACCTCCTGAAGATTTACTTGGGCCATTGTCCCACTATCCTCGAACCTATATGGAATCGGTCCGAATACCGGCCCACGAAACTGCGGAGGTCGTCATCAAAGATAAAGCCCTAAGTTGGGCCTACTGCGAAGAGTTCATTGAGCCCGATGAGGCGATGCTTGAGGCGCGCGCACTCAGTCAAGAACTGGGATGCGCGGTGATGTCGACGGGAGCCGGCGCCACGCTGCGCTTACTTGCGGCCACAATCCAGGCCCGCGCGGTTGTTGAAGTGGGCACCGGCGCAGGTGTTTCCACCCTGTGGCTCCTGTCCGGGATGCCCGCCGATGGCGTCTTGACCAGCATCGATGTCAACGTCGGTCACCAACAAGCCGCGCGCAAACTCCTCACCGCCCAGGGGGTTCCCAGCGGCCGCGTGCGGATGATCGCCGGCGATGCCATAAACGTCCTCCCGCGGCTTGCGGACGGCGCCTATGACCTGGTCTTACTCGATGCGGATCCGCTGGACTACGCCGAGCAGTTCGAACTGGCCACCGTGCTGTTACGTCCCGGTGGTCTCATGGTCATCAACGATGCGCTGTGGCACGACCGGGTTCCCGATCCGGCACGGCGGGATGAAACCACCACAGCGGTGCGCGAGATTGGCCGCACGTTGCGCCACGATGAGCGATTCCTACCCGCGCTTATTCCCATCGGCGGCGGGCTCCTAATTGGGACGCGGGTCTAGCTCGCGTTTTCGAGCCAGCGCAGCAACAAGCGCGCGCCGTATCCCGTCGCGCCCTTGGGGACCTCGTGCTTAGCTGCGGTAGCACGAGCGGGCCCGGCGATGTCTAAATGGACCCACTTGCGTTCGCCCACAAATTCTTGCAGGAACAGCGCGGCCGTAATCGAACCACCTAAATAGCGGTGTTCCGCGTTTGGAACATGGCGTAACTGGGCCACATTCGACGACACTGCCGGCCGATATTCATCTACCAGGGGCATGTGCCAAATTCGCTCCCCGGTCTGCTCACCAGCCGCACTGAGTTGCGAGATTAACTCATCATCGGTGGAATATGCTGCCGCGTGCCCGCGCCCCAGGCCCAAGGTCGCAGCGCCGGTCAAGGTTGCCACATCGACCAGCACGTCGGGGTCTAAATTCTCATCCGCCCAGGCCAGCGCGTCAGCTAAAACCATCCGCCCTTCGGCGTCGGTGTTGGCAATTTCGACCGTGCGGCCCCCATAGGTGCGCACCACGTCTCCGGGTCGATACGCCGAGCCGCTTACCGCGTTTTCTGCCAGCGGAATGACCGCGGTAATTCTTTGCGAGACGCGAAGTTCGGCCGCGCCCACAATCGCGGCGAGGACCGCGGCGCCGCCGGCCATATCGGTTTTCATTGAGACCATGGATTCGCGCGGCTTGATCGATAAGCCGCCGGTGTCATAGGTAATGCCTTTACCGACTAACACCACGTGTTCGCCGCTGGCTTCTTCGGGCTCATAACTCAAAGTCATCATGCGCGGCTGGCTTGCTGAGCCGCCGCCCACCGCTAAAATGCCGCCAAATCCCTCGGTTTGCAGCCGCTCCAAATCCCACACGTCGGTCTCCAAACCGACTTGGCTTGCCAGCGTGGTGGCCTGCTCAACAAACCACTGGGGGGTCTTAATGTTGGACGGCGTCGCAGCCAAAGCGCGCGTGCGCAGCGTGGTCCGGGCTCCGGCTTGTGAAAGAGCCACGGCCTGCTGTGGGTGACGTCCCACCAAAACGATCTCGTTTTCGACCTCCCCACCAGCAGGTTCTTCCACTTCCTCGCCAAAGACGTCAGTGTCTGCGGTGACGGAGCCCTGCCCAGCTGGAGTGGTGTCGTCCTTAATTTCGGCTAAACCCGTACCGGTCCAGCGCGCTTGCCGGTAGCCACCCAGATAAAAGCCTTCTAAGAAGGCGCGGACGGCATCGGCTTTTGCTTCGGCGCCCACGGTGGTGATGGTGCGGCTGTTAGCCGGCACGTGTTGGGCATGGGAGTGGACGCGGCGGGCCAGTGCTGCTCCGGCGCGGCGCAAATCCTGCACGGCGGCGGAGCCGATTCCCACCAAGTAAATGCACAGCGGGAGGTCTTGCCACGGGAACGCGTTATCGCCCACCGGTCGCGGTAAGTGGAGGACTCCAATGTTACCGCCCGCACCGGTAGCGCCCGAGCGTACGGCCAATTCGGCTAGGTCAATGCCGTAAAGGAGCGCAGCATCCGCCGTGCCCCAGCGGGGTTGGACCTCGGTCTCCCCCGCGGCCGGCGGAGCAACCGGCAAGGCTAGTGCCGAGGCACTCATTAGCGCCTCGGCACTCAAGTTCCCGCGTTGGACTCCAATAGGTGCCAGCGACGGATTCAACAAATCCTGGATCGAATTACTCACTTGCAAAATCAATCCGTGACCGTTGCTAAGGCCTCTTTCAGTTCCGCTGCCTCAGTAGCTGATAACTCAACAACGAGACGGCCCCCACCTTCCAGTGGGATTCGCATAATATAGCCGCGCGCTTCTTTTTCAACCTCGAGCGGGCCGTCTCCGGTCCTCGGCTTCATAGCCGCCATCCGTGGCTCCCCTTTCTTGGGTTCAGCTCGTGACGCTAATCCTTCCCGATGCCGGGTGGAATCGGGGGCAAAGTGGAGTGCGTCCAACGAGAGTTCAGTTCTCATTCTACCCGGCGCCGGGCCCTGCTAGTTATGCCATACCGCGAATCGCCCTTTTTGGGGGACGTTCTGCGCGCACGGCAGCCACCATTTCTAAGGCGCGAACGGTGGCTTGCACGTCGTGGGTTCGAAAGACGGTTGCCCCGTTCCAGGCGGCGATCGCGGTGGCGGCCAAGGTGCCCTCCAGTCGCTCTTCCACATCCAGGTCGAGTGTCTCTCCGATGAAATCTTTGCGCGATAACGCCATCAGGAGCGGGTAGCCCAAATCTGCAAGTTCCTGGGTGCGGCGCACCAGTTCCAGCGAGTGCCAGGTGGTTTTACCAAAATCGTGCGTCGGATCTATGAGAACCGCTTCGGGCCGCACGCCAGCTGCAATTGCCCGCTGGGCGCCCGCCTGCAGCGACGCCCGCACATCGGCGAGCACTCCCTGGGGGTAAAACGCGCGGAATGGGTCGGTCCGCGGCGGCATGCCACCGGTGTGCGAGCACACCAGCGCCAAGTCATTGGCCCCCGCCACAGTAGCCACCTGCGGGTCGGAGCCCGCCCAGGTGTCGTTTAACAAATCAGCGCCGGCCTCGGCGGCGGCCCGCGCCACCTCCGAGCGCCAGGTATCAACCGAAATTAGCAGTTGCGGAAACTCCCGCCGCACCTGCGAGATGAAGGGGATTACCCGCTTAATCTCATCGGCTACCGGCACCTGGGGGCCGCGGCCAGCACGCACCCCACCAATATCGACAATGTCAGCGCCCTCACTTGCAGTTTGCTCCACCGCGGCGAGCGCCTGTTGGTCATCCAGTTGGCGGGCGCGGGGGTAGAAGGAGTCGGAGGTGCGATTAATGATTGCCATCACCAGGAATCGATCGCGCAGCTTGCCGCGCAGCCACAAACCTGGCGCTCGGGGAGGCACGGTGGATGAATTAGGTTTTGACATGCTCACGCGTGGTTACTGCGGCTGCTTCGGTGTTACTTCGGGGTCTCCATTGCGATGGTTGCGGGCGGAGACAATAATTTCAACGGCTCGGTCCACATCGTCGGTCAGTTCGATGAGCTCAAAATCCTCGGGGCTGATGTAGCCGTGATCAACGACCATCTTCCGCAGCCAATCCACCAGGCCCGTCCAGTACTCAGTGCCCACCAACACGATGGGAAAACGGGTGACCTTGCCGGTTTGCACCAGGGTCAACGCTTCGAAGAGTTCGTCGAATGTGCCGAAACCGCCGGGCAGGACAATAAAGCCCTGCGCGTATTTGACGAACATGACCTTGCGCACGAAGAAGTAGCGGAAGTTAACGCCCACATCGACCCAGTCGTTCATTCCCTGCTCGAAAGGCAGTTCAATACCCAGGCCAATCGAGAGGCCATTGGCCTCTACCGCGCCGCGATTTGCGGCCTCCATCACGCCGGGCCCACCGCCAGTGATGACGCCGTATCCGGCTTTGGCCAGGGCCTTTCCGACCTCGACACCCAACTCGTAGTCTTGGTCGCCGGGTTGGACGCGCGCGGAGCCGAATACGCTTATCGCACGTCCCATTTCGGAAAGTGCGTCGAAGCCTTCGACGAATTCACTTTGAATTCGCAGTACGCGCCAGGGATCCTGGTGAGACCAGTGCCCGGTTTCGTAAGTCTCTAAGAGGCGCTGGTCACTGGTGGTATCTGGCACTTGACTCCGGCGGAAAGTTAACGGCCCCTGTTGATAGGCCGGGAAGTCCGACCCGCTGCTTCGTGCTTCGCGTGGATGTGATGTGTTGTCACTTCCATTAATTACGTGAGGCACGTCGCCGTGGCTGTGCGGCTTTTTAGAAAGGTCGAAGGAACGAGTCATGCACTCCAGGTTAAGCCCTAGGCTGGCTTTGTGCGGAATCGCTGACGGGTGATTGTGTAGTGGGCGGTATAAGGAAGTTCTTTTTAACAACGATCATCCTGATTGTTGTACTGGCTCTCGCCGTTTTTGGAACCGTTTGGGCGCTAAATCATTTTTCGACCACCCTGCCGTTTTCCCAGCGCTGCACCGCGACCGCTAGCGCTGTTGGAAGCCACAGCTTGGCTCCGGATCAGGCCGATAATGCGGCCCTAATAAGTGCTATTTCGCTGCAGCGGGATTTGCCCGCCCGGGCGGCTACTATTGGCATTGCCACCGCAATGCAGGAATCGAAACTACGCAATATTGATTACGGCGATCGCGACTCGCTGGGACTGTTTCAGCAGCGGCCGTCCCAGGGCTGGGGAACCGAGGAACAGGTACAAGATCCTCGCTACGCCACCGAGGCTTTCTATGACGTGCTGGCTCGCATCAAGGGATATGACGATATGCCCGTTACCGATGCGGCCCAGGCGGTGCAGCGGTCGGCCTTCCCGGACGCGTATGCCCAGCATGAAGATATGGCGCGCGCTTTTGCCTCGGCGCTGACCGGGCACTCCCCCGCGGCGCTCGACTGCCAGCTGCATGAGGCCGATAGCGGCGATTTAGCCGGATTTTCTACGCGCTTCGCGGCCGACTTTTCCGATTTGGAAGCGCGGCCGGTGGACAGCGACGGCGCCGATGCAGCGGCGGCCGGTCAAAAACAAATCGCTATTTCAATTCCCCATGACGCGGATGCGGAGGCCGATGTTCGGGTGTGGGCGGTGGCTAACTGGGCCGTTGCGGTTGCCGACAGCTACGGAATCGTCGCCGTTGACGCGGGCGGTCAACGATGGACGCGCGCCGAACCATGGGCAGTATCCGATGTACCAGAAAGCGGGGACGTCCTAATCACGTTCGCGCCCCAGGACGGAAACTGAGCCCTAGCGGTTCTCGATGGCCGGAACATCACGCTTCGTGTTGCCGGTGTAAACCTGGCGCGGACGGCCGATCTTGGTTGCGGGGTCCTTGCGCATTTCGTGCCACTGTGCGATCCATCCGGGCAGCCGGCCCATCACAAATAGCGGCGTGAACATTGCGTTGGGGAAACCCATTGCCTTGTAGATCAGACCGGTGTAGAAGTCCACGTTCGGGTAGAGTTTGCGTTCAATGAAGTATTCGTCATTGAGAGCAATTTCTTCTAAGTTCAGCGCAATATCGAACAGCTCATCACGGGCGCCCAGGGATTTAAGAATGTCGTCTGCGGCCTGCTTCACGATCGCCGCCCGCGGATCATAGTTTTTATAGACCCGGTGGCCAAAGCCCATCAAGCGAACTCCGGCTTCCTTGTTCTTCACGCGATCGACATACTTTTCGACGCTGTCACCCGAGGAACGAATGTCTTCCAACATGTGCAGCACTGCCTCATTGGCGCCGCCGTGTAGGGGCCCCGACAGCGCGCCAATGCCGGCGGAAATTGAGGCGTACAGCGTGGCTTCGCTTGATCCAACCAGGCGCACTGAAGAGGTAGAGCAGTTCTGCTCATGATCAGCGTGCAAAATCAGCAGCGTGTCCATGGCCTTGGCAACGACCGGGTCGACTTCGTAGCGTTCGGATGGGTTACCGAAAGTCATGCGTAAGAAATCGTCCACGTACCCGTAGTCGTTATCCGGGTAGAGCGGGGATGCTCCCTGCATCTTCTTAAAGACGCGCGCCACGATGGTGGGCATCTTTGCCAGCAAACGAATCGTGGTTAGGTCGGAGACTTCGTCATCGTGAACGTCCAGCGCATCGGAATAGAATCCACCGAGCGCCGCGGTGGCACTGGCCACTACCGACATGGGGTGCGCATCGCGGGGGAAGGCATCGAACAGGCGCGCAAAGTCTTCCCGAATCAGCGTGTGGCGGTTTACGCGGTCGTCAAAGGCAGCCAACTCAGAAGCGTTGGGTAGCTCACCGTAGAGCAGCAGGTAGGAGACTTCTAAAAAGCTTGTCTGATTCGCTAACTGTTCAATGGGGTACCCGCGGTAGAGGAGAACGCCGGCACCGCCGTCAATGTAGGTGATGTCGGAGGCGCAGGAAGCGGTATTAGTGAAACCGGGATCGAGGGTTACGACACCTGTATCGGCGAGAAGTTTCGAAACAGTGATTCCGTCATTTCCCTCCGTGGCAGCAACGCGCGGCAGCTCAAGCTCTGTGCCGTTTAGTGCAAGGCGAGCTGGGGTGGTATTGCCATCGGACATAATTATGCTCCCTCTGGAATATCCAGGAGTCAGTACAAATTTCATTTATTCGACGTCTGGCTATTAGACAACGTCGGCTACCAGGAGACGTTACCGCCCGTTAACCATGCGTCCTAATCGGGTCCGCCCTCAAGAGCTAAGCGTGTGGGTCGAAAGTCCCAAATGCGCGCGTGATTTCGATCACGATCGCTTCGGTGGCGCTCCGGGATGGTACAGCGCCAGGCCGAGCCTGTTAGCCCCCCTTAAGCGCCATCCTCGCGGGGAGCAATGCGCCGGGCGGCTGCCGCTACGTCAACATCGCTAGCCGTCAGGGCAATTCGAACGTGATTTTTACCCGCCGGACCATAAAAAGTGCCCGGCGCAACCAGAATGCCGCGGTCGGCGAACCACTCCAAAAGCGTCCACGCCCCCGCTTGCGGCTCGCCGGCGGTATTCCCGCTGGCTTGCGTGTTCAAAATTTCATCGTGCGTAACCCACAGGTAAAGGCCCGCTTCAGAATCATCAATGCGGAAACCAGCTGCTTCCAGTGCCAAGCGCAACAGCCCCCGCCGTTTGCGATAGCGCTCGCGCTGCTCCACCACGTGCGCGTCATCGCGCAGCATCGTCTCCATAGTGGCTTGGACGGGCCCGGGCATCATCATCCCGGCATGCTTGCGAACCTCTAAGATGGGCGCAATGATTTTCGGATCACCGGCGGCGAATCCGGCGCGATACCCGGCCAGGTTGGAACGCTTTGAAAGCG
>JAJYRW010000184.1 GCA_021793895.1 Actinomycetes bacterium | reverse complement strand
TGTCGAAGTACACCTGGTGGGACGCACGCCCGCCAGCCTTGATTTCGCACGTGAATTGGGCTTTGACACTGCGGTGCCGGCTGATCAAATTCCCCACTCCCGCTATGACGCGGTGGTGGATGCCACGAATGGTCCGAACGTTCCGCCGACGGCGCTATCCCACGTGGAACCAGCCGGGCGGCTCGTGCTGATTGGGCTGGCTGGGGTCCCGACCAAAATCGACACTCGTGATCTGGTTTATAACGACATCACGGCCATGGGCATTCTCAGCGGCTCCCCCGGCCTGGCGGGCGCGATCGCAGACTACGCGAGCGGAGCCGTCGATCCTCGACCCCTCGTGGCGGCAACGGTAGCGCTTAACGAGGTAGGCGCTGTCCTAAATGGAACCCGTCCCGCCACTGCGGGCGCGGGACCGAAAATCCTGGTCGATCCGCAAAGGAGCGAAAAATGACGCGGCAAAAACTGCGAGGAACCGCCCATCTGCGCGAGTTGTGGGCGCGCGAGGAACCCGCTTTCGGGCTGTGGCGCATGCTGTCCGATCCGGTCACGGCGGAACTGTGCGCGGCCACGGATTTCGACTATTCGGTACTCGATCTGCAACACGGTTTCGGCTCGCTTAGTGAATTGCCGGTCACGCTGCAGGCGGCACGCGCGGCCGGGCAGCAGCCGCTGGTGCGCACCCCGTGGCGGGACGCGTGGATGATCATGCGGGCGTTGGATTCCGGCGCGGCGGGGGTGATTGTGCCCATGATCAACACTCCCAAAGAGGCCGCTGCCGCCGTGGCTGCTTGCAAATTTCCGCCCGCAGGTGAGCGCAGTTGGGGCCCGATGTGGGGCGATATGCGCAAGGACGCTGCCCCGCTACCCAACATCGCCAACGACCATGTCGCGTGCATTTTGATGATCGAAACTCAAGATCGCCTCGACGAAATTTTGGAAGTTCCCGGGATCGACGCCATCTATATCGGGCCGAACGATCTCGCGCTCAGCTGCGGTTTTGGCCGCGATACTTACGACACGAACCCCGATGTGGACGAGCTTCTCCAGGGCATTGTCGATACGTGCCAGGAAGCGGGGGTCGCCGCCGGTGTGCACTGCTCGTCACCAGAAATGGCCCTCGATTGGGTGGAGCGCGGAGCACTCATGCTCACCGCGGCGGTCGACACGGCTCTGATTAGGGACGGCGCTGCTGCAGTTTTGGCGCAATTGCGGTAGCTGGTTTCGATCTGCTCTGCGATCTAGACGCGGTAGAGTTCATCGCGATACAAGGAACCGCCGTTTCTATCGGCCCGCTTCCTAACCCACTCCATGATGTGATCACGCAGTGCCAGCTCCACGCTCGACTCCATGAGCCCAGCCTGGCGGCACCTTCACCAAAAAGCCAGTGCCGCTCGCAGCGCAGAGCAAGAATCCGAACACTTCGCTCAAGCAGCACGCGAGCACGGTTCCAAAACAGAAAGCCTTCCGCGCACCCGAATGGACACAAAGCGCAGAAAGCCGCCGTTATCGATACGTTACAAATTTTTTGACTGCGCGCCAAATAAATTGTATGTTCATTAAACAATCTAGTTCGGATCACTAGATCCACCTCACTACTACCGCCCTTCGGGCGCGGAGCCCCCACCCGAAAAAGTGGTGGCAGCCAGCAAGACCCCCTCCCTCACCTGAGGGAATCAACAGTTCACCCAGTTTGGCTAAACCAACTGACAAATCGCAAAGGAGCGAGAAGTGAAAATCCGAAAAGGATTAGCGTTAGCAGCAGGAAGTATGGCTATGGTTCTAGCGCTTGGCGCATGCGCCGGCGAGGGCGCTGGATCAGGATCAAGCAACGATGATTCTCCCGCCGAGGCAGGCAGTGCTGATAACGCGGGCGACCAAGACTTCAGTGTCGGAATCGCGATGCCCACTCAGTCCATGCAGCGGTGGCTCGATGACGGTCGATACATGAAAGAGGGCTTTGAGAAGCTCGGTTACAACGTCGACCTGCAGTACGCCGAGGACGATATTCCCACTCAAATTGCGCAACTCGAGAACATGATCACGCAGGGAGTGGATGCGCTCGTTATCGCCACAGTTGACGGCGAATCGCTTACCAATATCGCCGAAAGCGCGGCTGAGCACGACATCCCGATCATCGCGTATGACCGGCTCATCATTGGTACGGACGCGGTCGACTACTACGCGACGTTTGATAATTACGAAGTGGGCCAGATCCAAGCTCGCTATATCGAAGAAAAACTCGATCTGCAGAACAACGATGGGCCTTTCAACATCGAAATTTTTGCCGGATCCCCCGATGACACCCCCGCCCAGTTCTTCTACAAGGGCGCCATCGACTTGCTCCAGCCGTACATCGACGATGGCACTCTGGTGGTGCAATCCGGGCAAACCGACTTCCAGCAGATCGCAATTTTGCGCTGGGATTCTTCAGAGGCCCAAGCCCGCATGGACAACCTGATGACGGGGTACTACGGCGATAAGGAGCTCCACGCCGTGCTATCTCCCAACGACTCGATCGCTTTGGGAATTGTCGCCTCACTCGAATCACTGGGCTTTGGCGATGCCGGAAACCCCTACCCGATAATTACCGGCCAGGATGCGGAAAAGGCGGCAATGAACTCGATTCTGGCAGGGAAGCTCACCATGTCAGTGTTTAAAGACACGCGTCTTCTTGCCCAAACGGGAGTCGACATCGTCGATGCGATTCTCAACGGCAAGGAGCCCGAGGTTAATGACACCGAGTCCTACGACAACGGCGTGAAGGTTGTTCCCGCATACCTGCACGCACCCGAACCCGTCGACATCGAAAATTACGAAGAAGTACTCATCGACTCCGGGTATTACACGCCTGAAGACCTTGAATAACTGGATTTTCAAGTAACTGCAGAAGGAGTCAGCTTTGAATATTGAACTACGTCGGGTACCGACCCCGGCTTTTGAAACATTCGAGCAGCAGCCCGCAATTAGCGCGCAGGAATATGCACAACGCTGCGATGCCGCGTACAGCGCAGCTGGTGTGGAATGGCTAGTTGTGTATGCCGATCGTGAGCATGCAGGAAACGTCCATTACTTCACGGGTTTTGACCCGCGCTTTGAAGAAGCGCTCGTCGTACTGGGACCCAACAGTTCCCGCACGCTTGTTGTGGGCAATGAGGGCGTCGTATATGCCCCCATCGCTGGGCTCGACATCGACGTAGTCCTCGCGCAGTCCCTCAGTTTGATGGGACAGCCGCGCGCTAAGGCACCGCGCCTTGACACGGTGTTTGAAACGTTGGGCTTGGGCGGCGCCAAATCCGTTGGAGTTGTCGGCTGGAAATATCTCGAGGAGTTCGAAGGCGGGCATCCCGACGTTCCCGCTTTCGTCCCCGCTTTCCTGCTCGATGCGATTGAACGGACAGCTGGAACGGCACCGAAGGACGTTACTCAAGTCCTCATGAACCCGGTCTCGGGGCTGCGCAATATCGTTACCGCCCAACAAATTGCCGCTTGGGAGTACGCTGCCGTCGAGTCAGCGCGGTCCATTTTCGGGATCATCCATGCGACGAAACCCGGAATTACCGAGTTCGAAGCAGTCCAGGGCATGGGCTACAAGGGTCTGCCATTTTCGGCGCACCTCATGTATGCCACCGGATCCGAGGCCATCAATGGCCTTCGGAGCCCGACGGCACGCGTCATCGAAGATGGTGACGGGGTAACTACCGCACTGGGCTACGCGGGCGGACTAACCTGCCGGGCAGGCATCATCGCATCAAAGGATGAAGAGTTCTTCGACGAAGTGGGGATCCCCTACTTCCGCGCGATCGCAACGTGGTACTCCAATGTGGGAATCGGCGTGCGCGGTGGCGATTTATGGCAACAAATCGAAGATGCTCTCGGCGATGCGAAGTTCCGACCGCTGGTAAACCCCGGCCACCTGATCGCGCACGAAGAGTGGACGCACACGCCACTGCGTGAGGGATCAGAGGACGTACTGGTCTCGGGCATGGCTTTGCAGTGCGACATCATTCCTTATCCGCTGCCTGCTGGCTGGGCTCTGGATGCCGAAGATGGTGTGGCGCTAGCGGATGCCGAATTGCGTGCAGAAATAGCAGAGCAGTTCCCGGAAATGTGGGAGCGGATTCAGACGCGCCGCACCTTCATGGAAGAACAGCTCGGCATCAAGATGCGTGAGGAAGTCCTCCCGCTATCGCCCACCTGTGGGTACCTGGCTCCCTACTGGCTGGATCCAGAACTCGTGTTCACAGTTCAAAACTAGCCAGAAATGCCGACAAAGCCTGCGATGGCGCGCGTAGTGCCGCCCGCACCATCGCAGGCTTGACGCCCTCTTCGTGCCCACCTTGGTCGCGAGAGCGAGGCGTATTCCTCC
>JAJYRW010000183.1 GCA_021793895.1 Actinomycetes bacterium | reverse complement strand
GGCCACTTTTGGTGTCGGTGAGGACGACCGTGGGGTTTAAATCCAAGATGGCCTCGGCAGCGAGATCGTGGCCCCCGACGGTCACGAGGGGAACATCGGCCGCCGCGGGGAAGTCCGATGAGGTGTCTCGGCCCACGACGTTGTCCCCGAGGCCGAGCGAGAAGACAGTCTCAGTCAGCGTGCCGTACATGTCAACGGTGATGATGCGCGACACGTCAGTGATGGTTACGTCTACCCCGTCGAAAGACTCGACTGTGACCGGTAATTCGGGCTGCGGGTCATTGGTGATGGGCTCGACGTCGTGGTTTTCGACCTCGGCCGTGCGCGGACCGTCAGGCACTTCCTGCGATACCGCAGTGGGCGAGGGAGGTGGCTGGGCATTTGAGGTGCCGCAGGCCGAAAGCAAAACCAGCGCGGCAGCACCCCAAGCCATTGACTTCCAACGGCTGGCTCGGGTCACTGATCCCCGCCTTTCTGATCGGTTGAGCGACCGTCTTGCTCCGCATGGCGATCGAGAGCCTCAGCGCGAGCGGCATTGCGCTTCTTGCGATTCGCGTAAGCAACAGCGCTCACACCAGCAATCAATCCGACAATCGCCGCGATGATCAAAATTGTGATGGCAGTGGTGTTGCCAGCGGACTCGTCGGAGTCGGCAGTTGCGCTTTGGTCATCGGAGCTGTCTTCCGAGTCGGTGGCGTCGGATTCGGGCGTTTCAGTAGCCGTTGGTTCTTCGGTTTCGGCCTCGTCATCGCTTTGATCCGAATCATTCTGATCTGAGTCAGCAGCGTCAGAATCGTTGTCGGAATCGCCGCCAGCGTCATCGCCCGCGCCGTCAAAGGTTACTGGGATTAAGACGTCAGCCGAACGATCCGATTCCCGGGTGTGATCGGCGCGGGTGGCAATCGCGCACCCGTCCGGGGCCACGGAAGGATCAAGACAGTCGGTATGGCCATCATCGGCGGAAACACTAATTTCCACCTCGAAGCTGCCGCCTTCTTCAAATGGAATCGTGAGACCCTCGGCATAGGCCGGGGGATCAGAGGCAACCCATACGGAAGATTCTTCATCACCGGACATATTGACCCCGCCCAGACAGGGGCCAGGAGCGGTGTCTGCCTCCTGTGGAATCACGCACAGTGCGACGTAGATCCCCACGTCTTCGCGGTAGTTGGCTCCGGAAACAGTGACCGTATCGCCGTCCGGGTCGAGATCAGTTTCCGAAACGGTCAACTCTTGCCCATCCGGCCCACTTTCGGTCGTTTCAGCAAGCGCAGCGGGGGCAGTTAATACAGCAGCGGCCACTAGCGCCGGGGCGGTTAACGCGGCGGCAATGAAGCGGGGAAGGAAATTGCTGCTACGACGTGACATTCCGTGGTAAGCCTAACGTGGTGCTGGGGGAAGTTTTCGTGACACAGTGTCAGGATTTGGCAAAATGGCGCCGGTTTTTAGCAGCGCCCGGTTTTTAGCAGTGCCGCTGACCAAGTTCTGCAAACATGGCCGTGTTCATGCGGAAGGCAATTTTCGCCTCTTCCACGACGCGTTCTTGGTCCGCGGGACTTAAGGGGGCGGCATCGAGGAGCGCCCGGTAATTATCTTTAAACGGCTTTGGCTTTACGCCGTCGAAGCGATAGAAGCGAATGCCATCTAGTTCAAGCCCGTACGTGCGCTGCATTAGTCGCCCAATTGCCTGACCCCCCGAAAGATCCCCGAGATAGCGGACGTAGGCGTGGCCGATATAGCCGCCAGCCCAGGTGGCGGCGCTGGTGATGTGCTCGGCGTAGGCGTAAGTGGCATCCGTTATTGCTGTTTGTTCTTGCCAATCTGGTCCGAGCAGGAATTCGAGATCCGCTTTGAGGGATGGCAGGCGCCGCAGTTCTTCAAACACAAAGGGTTTGGCTATCGCGTCACCGGCGAGTTGATCTCCAGCGTCTTCTAGCGCTTTATAAATGACGTGATGCTGGGCGTGAAAGTCAGCCAGCGCGGAAATTGGCAACTCTCCGCCCATTAGCTTGGTGATAAAGCCCATGTTCTCGGCCTCATCGTGCTCGGTAGCGGTCGCTGTGCGCAGCCGCGCAGCAAGGGCGACGGTGTCAGTAGCAAGAGCAGTCATAGGGGGCAGCATACCCCAATTAGGTTAGGCTTGCCTAATTTTACGGCGGAATCGATCATCGTAGAGACCAATAGTTGATCATCCCAGAGCCGCTGCCGTTGCCGCTGTTTGAGGCGCTCCGACGGTGCCGCTGAGGCGCTCCAGCTGACGTGTTTGCTTGAGGCGCTCCTGCCGGCATCGCTGTTGAAGCGCTCTTGGCGGCGCCGCCGATTTACGGCGTTGTTAACTCCCGGCTGGTGCGCTCCATTGCCGAGGCGCTTGCTCCTACGGCCCGCAGTACGAAAAGCTCGGCCGTGTTTGTTGCAAGATCAAGTTCTGGTTGGGTGTCGGGAAAGCGTTGCCCGTTTATGGATGCGTTTATCAGTGCGATAACCGCATTAACGTCCTGCGGTGGAAATTCCCCAAGCGTAATGCCTTCCTCGATGATCGAGCGCAAAATCGTACTGACGAGTTCGGCGTGATCCCGCATCCGGGCCAGCGCGCTTTGAGAAAGGATCGAGCGATAATCCGCCCCGGGCGGCAAGTGGTAAACCGACGTGAGTTTTGCCTGCTTGCGCACGTAGCGGCGCAACTGCTCAACTGGGTCGGTTATGCCTTCCAGCGCCGCGCGCAACTCTGCCACGTACAGCTGGGTTTCTTGATTAACAAACGCCAAGAGCAGCATCTCTTTATCGGCAAAGTGGTTATAGACCGCCGTGCGGCCGACATCGGCTTCGGCAGCAATATCAGCCATGGTGATGGCTTCGAAGCCACGATCGTGCATGAGGCGTGAAAGCGCATCAAACAGGCGAGCGCGCACTTGCGCTCGGTGTTCGGAAAGCGATTCGGCTTCGATTCTTGGCATTTGCTCGAATTCTTACACACCTATGTTGTGAAAATAAACACGGGTGCTATTTGACCGCAAAAACACGTGCTCGTATTCTTCCCCGCTTCAGATCACGACTTCTTTCCCGCTCCAGATCGCGACCCCTTGTCAACCCGGGTTGACACGCTGCACGGTGTCAACCTAAGTTGACAGATGTGAATGAGTTAACGGATGCCGCTACGAGCAATGATCCCGCGGAAGGTTTGCGTGCCGTGCGATCGCTACGCCACCTAGCCGACCGCCTGGAAGCTCTCCAAGTTGAGAAAGCGCGTGCGGAGGGCTGGTCTTGGCAGGCGATTGCCGACGTCCTTAATGTTTCGCGCCAGGCGGTACACAAAAAATACGGCAGGAGATCCTAAATGTTTGAAAAATTCACTAAACCAGCGCGATTCGCAGTCATCGACGCGGCGCAAATCGCTCAAGGAAGCGGCAATAAGCGAGTCGATTCCCGGCACTTGCTGCTGGCTCTAGTTCGATCAGATGCGAAGGTGCGGGCAGCATTAACTGCCGTGGGCGCCGAAGTAGATGCGGTAGATAAACACTTAACTGCCGGGGTCGAAAATAACGAGCTAGATGCGGAGGCGCTCGCCGCGATCGGAATTGATCTCTTCGAAGTAAAGCGGCGAGTAAATGAGCAGTTTGGTGAGGATGCTTGGCAAGCCGCCGGCGGGGCTAAGCGCTCGAAGAAACAGCCCCGTTTTAGTCCCGATGCGAAGGACGCGTTGAAAGCAGGGCTATTGGAATCGATGAAGGACGAAGGAAGGGAAATAGCGGCGAGCCATCTCGCGCTGGGCATCTTGGGCGTCACCGGGCCGGGCTCTGACTCTCTGGAAGAAGCGGGAATCGACGTGCGCGCACTGCGGGAACAGCTCGCCGGCCGGTAACTAGCGCAGCGCGCCAACCCGGGTTCGCTAGCGGCCAGCGCTCGTCAGGGCCAGCACTCACCAGCGCAGCGCGCAACCTAGCCTTGCAGCAAAAATGTGCGCAATTGTCCGACGGATTCGGCGATTTTATCGGCCTGTTGCCACTCTTCGGCGGTCCCATACCCCCACGTGACTGAGATGCACGTCATTTCAAAATGCGCAGCGCCCGCAATATCGTGAATGCGGTCTCCGATCATTACCGCATCAGACAGATCAACTCCAGTTTGGGCAAGGTGGTCCCGTGCCGTCTCAATTGAGTGGCGTTTTTCCATCCGACCGGGCTCGGCGCCGCTTATTACCTCGAAGTAGTCCGAGATTTCGGTGTGCTCTAAAACTAGTCGCGCGTTTTGGGTTTGCTTCGATGTCGCCACCGCCAAAGGCACCCCCGCGTGGCGCAAATCGGCGAGCAGATCCGCGATTCCGGGGTATAACTCGACCATATTGATCGCCACATTTAGCTGGTGTTCGCGATAAATCTTTACGACTTGATCAAGC
>JAJYRW010000182.1 GCA_021793895.1 Actinomycetes bacterium | reverse complement strand
CCGCGGATATGGGCATCTAACGAAACAGGATCTGATTTTGGGCCGCGGGGGGCGCGGAGCTGCCCAGCGCCACATTAGTGCCGAAGTATCGCTTCCCTTGGCGGCGGTGTGAAAGATGCAAGATGAGCGAATGGCAGCCCTGTGGGTGCCTGACTGGCCAGTTTTAGCGGCTATGAGCCAGGAAAAACTAGCGGCACATCACCCCGTGGCCACGGTAAATTCTCGCCAATTAACCGCTATTTCCGAAGTGGCCCGCAGGCAGGGGGTGCGGCGGGGGATGCGCCTGCGTACCGCGCGAGCAATTTCCCCCGAAGTGGTGTTCATTTCAGAGGATCCGCTGCGTGATGCCCGCATTTTTGAACGCGTCCTAATTGCAGTTGACGACGTGGTGGCGGGAGTGGAGATTGTGCGCCCGGGCCTGCTGGTGTTTTCGGCTGCCGGGGCGCTGCGCCACTGGGGTGGTGATGAGGTACTTGCTGAACAACTCATCTGGGCGGTGGCTCACCACACCGGCTGGGAAAGTGCCGTGGGGCTGGGGGAAGGGCTGCTAGGGGCCGTTAGCGCCGCGCGGCGCAGTCGCTTAATTGCAAAGGGAGAAACTCGACAATTTTTAGATCCGCTTCCCATTACTGAACTAGTGGTGGCCGGCATCACTCCAGCCCACCAGCGAGCCGAATTAGAACAACTTGTCGACCTGCTCCAACGGCTGGGCATTCGCACGCTGGGGCAGTTTCGACACTTAAGTGATGGGGATGTGAACGCACGATTTGGCTCACTGGGCCGGTGGGCGCATCGGCTGGTAACAAACAGGTTGGCAACCGGGGGAGTGCCGGGCACCATTGCGCAGGAAATCTCGGCTCATCTAGATATTGATCCACCTGCCCAGCGCGTTGACCAAGCAGCTTTCGCAGCTCGCCAAGTTGCCACAGAACTGCATGAAAAATTAGTTGCGGCGGGTTTGACCTGCGCGCGACTGCAAATTGCGGTGCGCAGCGAATCGGGTAACGAACTGCAGCGCACCTGGCGCTATGAGGGGGAGCTGACCGCTCGAGAGATCACCGACCGGGTGCGCTGGCAACTAGAGGGCTGGATTTCAGGGCGCAGCGGACAAACCCCGGATGCGGGATTAGAACATATTGTGCTCACGGCACTGGATGTTTCGGCCGGGGGTAACGCGCAGGGGGAACTGTGGGGAACGACCAGTAAAAAAGATCAGCATGCGCACCGGTCACTAACTCGCGTCCAACACCTTTTAGGCCCCGCCGGAGTGTTTCGGCCAGTTTTAGAAGGTGGACGCAGCCCCCAGCAGCAGGTGCGCCTAGTGGCCTGGGGGGATGACCTGGCACCGCTGCGGGACCCTAACTTGCCGTGGCCAGGCCGCGTTCCCGCCCCCGCTCCCACCTTGGTCCACCCCAAACCAATACCGGTTTTAGTAACCAGCGCGCAGGGGCAGCAGATAAAGATTTCGCAGCGGGGTGAACTTAACTTTGAACCCGGCTGGCTAGCGCCCCGCTCCGCGGCCCCGGCAGAAAAACGTCAACAAATCACGGGCTGGGCGGGGCCGTGGTTCGCCGCAGAGCGCTGGTGGGAGGGGCAGTCCCCGCGGGCGCGTTTCCAATTTTTGCTGGAAAGCCAGCAGGCGGTATTGGTGGCGTGCCAGGGAAATGAGTGGGTGGTGGAGGCCAACTATGACTAAGAAGCCATACGCCGAACTGCACACCCATTCGGCTTACAGCTTTTTGGACGGCGCCTCGCACCCGGAAGAGCTCGTCGCCGAGGCAGCGCGCTTGGAATTAGATGCCCTGGCGCTAACTGATCACGATGGGTTATATGGCGTGGTGCGCTTCGCCGAGGCGGGCAGACGCCTGGGCATGCCCACTGTTTTTGGGGCGGAAGTGAGCTTGGGCCAACAAGAAACTATGACCGAATCCCCCGATCCGGCCGGCAACCATCTAGTGATCTTGGCGCGCGGCGTTGCTGGTTATCGATCGCTATCGCGCATGATCGCTCAGGCCCATTTGGCAACGGGCGAAAAAGGAAGAGTGGCTTTTCAATTAGAAGAACTCGCCGCGGCAGCCGATGGCCAGTGGCTGGTGTTGACGGGCTGCCGCAAGGGAACGGTGCGCACCGCGCTAGAGCGCGATGGGGCCACGAAGTGGGATCCCGCTGCGGCAAAAGCAGAACTGCGCACGCTGCGCGCCGCCTTCGGCCCAGAAAATGTGGCGGTAGAACTCATTGATAGTGGTGACCCCCTCGACAGTGCGCGCTGGGAAATCCTGTCGCAATTGGGCACTGATTTGAATCTGCCCGTAGTGGCAACCGGCGCGGTGCATCACGCTCGGCCCCAGCAGCATCAATTGGCCTCGGCGCTGGCGGCGATTCGAGCCCGTCGATCACTAGATGACATGGATGGATACCTTCCTGCCGCCAGTAGACACTTGCGCTCCGGAGCGGAAATGAGTCGCCGATTTTTTCGCCATCCGCAGGCGGTTCGTACGGCATATGAATTGGGAATGGAAAGCGCATTTGACCTTTCGCTCGTTGCCCCGCAATTACCACCCTGGCCCGTCCCGCCCGGCCACAGCGAAATGTCGTGGCTGCGTGAACTGGTACACCGTGAGGCCCGCGCCCGCTACGGGCCGAAGGAAAACGAACTAATTCCGGGGGCATATCAACAAATTGCTCACGAGCTAGACATCATCGAACAGCTGGGTTTTGCTGGATATTTTTTGATAGTCCACGACATCGTGCAAGAGTGCCGCCAGCGCGGAATCCTGTGTCAGGGGCGGGGCTCAGCCGCGAATTCAGCCGTGTGTTTTGCGCTGGGAATTACCGCGGTAGATGCGGTGCAGCACGGGTTACTTTTTGAGCGTTTCCTTTCACCCCAGCGGGAGGGGCCACCCGATATTGACGTGGACATTGCGGCTGACCGGCGCGAAGAAATAATCCAATATGTCTATGAGCGCTACGGGCGCACCCACGCGGCACAAGTAGCCAACGTCATTACCTATCGTCCGCGTTCAGCCTTGCGGGATGCTGCTCGGGCTCTGGGGCACGATGTGGGGCGTCAAGATGCGTGGAGTAAGGCGCTGGAGCGCTGGAGCCCGCTTAGCCAGCAGCCCGAAGACGTGGAAATTCCGGCCGATGTGCTTGATATTGCACGCCAGTTAGAAAAACTGCCGCGCCACCTTGGAATCCACTCAGGCGGCATGGTGATGTGTGATCGACCAGTTATTGAGGTTTGTCCAGTGGAATGGGCGCGCATGCCCGGCCGCACAGTCTTGCAGTGGGATAAGGATGACTGCGCCGATGCGGGCCTGGTGAAGTTTGACCTATTGGGACTGGGCATGCTCTCAGCTTTAAAAATCGCCTTTGACCTCATTAAGGATCATGCGGGAAAACAATTAGAGCTAGCGACCCTGCCACAAGAAGACCCGGCCGTATATGACCTGCTGTGCGCCGCTGACACCGTTGGAGTTTTCCAAGTGGAATCTCGAGCGCAAATGGCGACTTTGCCCCGACTGCAGCCGCGCTGTTTTTACGACATCGTGGTCCAGGTAGCGCTAATTCGTCCCGGCCCCATCCAGGGGCGCTCGGTTCACCCCTACATCCGCCGAGTGCGGGGTCAGGAGAAAGTCACCTACCCCCACCCGCTGCTTCAACCTGCCTTAGAAAAAACTAAGGGCATTCCACTCTTTCAAGAACAACTCATGCAAATTGCGGTTGATGCTGCCGGTTTCACGCCGGCAGAATCTGACCAACTACGCCGGGCGATGAGTTCAAAACGCTCAATTGAACGCATGCAGGTCCTGCGCGAGCGGCTCTTTTCGGGCATGGCAGAGCGAGGCATAACGGGAGAAGTAGCGGAAGATATTTACACCAAATTACAGGGATTTGCCGACTTTGGTTTTCCTGAATCACACGCCTATAGCTTCGCCTACCTGGTGTATGCCTCCGCCTGGGTCAAAGTGCATTACCCAGCAATTTTCTACGCCGCCCTATTGGCCGCCCAGCCCATGGGGTTTTACTCCCCACAAACTCTGGTCGCTGATGCGCGCCGGCGCGGAATTACCGCACTGCGTCCCTGCGTGCACCACAGTGAGGTAGAAGCCACTGTTGAAAGCGATACGCGCAGCGGCCAACTGCAAATCCGGTTGGGCCTCACCTCGGTGCGCGGCGTGGGGGAGGCGGCGCAGCGCATTGTTAATGCCCGAAAAGTTGGCAAGTTTCGCGATACGGCCGACCTGGTGCGCCGCGTGGGTTTAAGTGTGGCGCAACTTGAGGCATTAGCCACTGCCGGGGCGCTAGAAACTTTTGGTCTAGATCGGCGCGCAGCACTGTGGCAGTCGGGGGCGGTGGCCACTGAGCGGGCCGACCGTCTTCCTGGCACCGCGGTG
>JAJYRW010000181.1 GCA_021793895.1 Actinomycetes bacterium | reverse complement strand
TTCCGATCTCAAGACGGCCACGGGTTTGTACCTCGTTTTGCGGGCCGTCCCAGCGATTGATTATGGCGTCGAGGTCGTCCTAAACGCGTTATTTCTCAAGTCATTTTACTTTAGAGGTGCCGCAAAGGCTACTTTTATGCTGTGTTTATGGAGTACGCATGATTGTCACAGGATCCCGGCTGGCGGCGTAGCCTGCGGGGACAAGACTCATCAAAGTTGCGGTGATAAGAGCGATAATCGGGGTCGCTGCCACAAAATCCCACGAAACCGGATTGCTTTGTCCGATCATCAGAGCCTGCGCGGCACCTGCGCCCAAAGCAGCGCCGACGGCTGCTGGGGCGCAGGTTCTTAAGCTCACTAGCGCCACAAGACCTAAACGGGTGATGCCCAGGGTGCGACGTCGGCCCAGATCACGTCGCCTTATTAATACATCCGCTAGCACGACTACAATGACCAAAACAAGCTTACGGAAAAGCTTTCAACACTCATCAAAAAATCTACCCCACCGGCTACCCAATAATCACAAGGAGATCGGGAGCCGATGGGGTAGATATCGTGTATTTGAGAAGGCCAGTGGCCTACTCGGTCGCTCCTTCAATTTCTGCTTCGGCGCTGAACGCCTCTTCGAGCGCCTGCTGCAATTTATCCTGCGCGGCGCCATATGCAGCGAAGTCACCGGACTTCAGGGCCTCATCGGACTCCACCATCGCATCGCGAGCCTTGTCTAATGCGGTGGCAAGCCGTTCATGCGCATCGCCGACTGCCTCGGGAATATCCGGCTCCTCGGCGTCCGCATCTTCCGGTTCCTCTGTGCCTTCCGGAGCCTCGCCCTCATCGGGCTCCTCCCCTTCAGGCAGGTCTTCTTCTGGTATTTCGTCGCCTTCCGAAATTTCGCCGTTGCCGTCTGCCTCGACACCGGAGTCTCCTCCGAATATCTGGTCAAGAGCTTCATCGAGGGTGTCAGCGAATCCGACGTTTTCACCGAAGGCTACGAGCACCTTCTGCAGCAGCGGGAACTTTGTTCCCTGGGAGCTTTGCACGTATACCGGCTGCACGTAAAGCAACCCGCCGCCAACGGGCAATGTAAGCAAATTACCCTTCAAAACCGAGGAGTTACCGCGGTTAAGCAAGTTCAAAGTCTCTGAGACGCGGGAATTGGCGTCAAAGTTGTTTTGCACCTGTCCTGGCCCGGGAACGGTGAGGTCACGCGGCAACTCGAGGAGTCGCAACTTGCCATAACCCTCCCGTGGTTTACCGGCCTCATTTCCCGCTTCCGCATCAGCCGCTAAGAAACCAGTGAGCACATTTCGCTCCCCACCGGTAATGAACGAAGAGGTAAGCGAGAATTCCGGGTTGTCTTGACCGGGCATCTGCAACGTCAAGTAGTACGGAGGCTGCAAGACCCGCGTGTTTTCGCCCTGTGTGGGTTCAGTGGGCTGGAGCCAGAAGTCCTGACCAGAATAAAACGCGTCCGCGTCCGAGACGTGGTACTGGGTCAGCAGCTGCCGTTGGATCTTGAACAGGTCTTCCGGATACCGAATGTGCGACATCAATTCTGAACTGATGTCATCGATTGGATTCACCGAACCGGGGTAGACCGATTCCCAAGTCTTCAAAATTGGATCGTCCGGCTCCCACGCATACAGCGTTACTTCTCCGCTGTAGGCGTCGACGGTTGCCTTAACCGAGTTCTTGACGTAGTTCGCTTTTTGCGGAGCGAGCGCTTGAATTGTCGAGGTCGATTCGGTGAGTGTGTCTCGGGTAGCAGTTTCCAAGCTCGTCGACTTTGAGTACGGGTAATCATCAGTTGTGGTGTAGCCGTCAACTATCCAGACCACCCGCTCATCGACCACCGCCGGATATACGCGGCCATCCAGGGTCAACCACGGGGCAACCTTCTCGACCCGCTCGGATGGGTCGCGATCAAACAGAATCTGCGATTCGGAATTCACCCGGTCGGAGAACAGAATCTTTTCATCCCCAAACTTGATGGCGAAGAGAAGTTTGTTCCAAATATTGCCGATGCTGGGGCCACCATCGCCGGTGTAGGTGGTGTTCACCTGACCGGTAGGCGCTTCGTCATCCGGGTAGTCCAACTCCCAGGGCGTCGAGCCCTCAGGGGCGCCGACAATTGAGTAATCCGGAGACCTTTGACCAAAGTAGATTCGCGGCTCATAGTCGCCCAGTTCACCGGTAGAGGGAATGCCCCGCTGATAAAACGAGGGGCGTCCATCCCCCTGCGTGGTATTACCGAACGCAGCCACAACGCCATAACCGTGGGTGTAGACGGTGCGCTCATTAACCCACGTGCGTTCACTGGCTTCTAGACCATTGAGGTCCAGTTCGCGCACCGCAATAACGGTGTCGCGCTTTTCGTCCCCGACGGTGTAGCGGTCAACTGCCAGCGTGTCCGGGAAGTTGTAGTACTGCTTGTTTTGCTGTAACTGCCGGAAGGAGGGGCTGACAATTGTGGGGTCGAGGAGTCGAATTGAAGCGGTTGCCTCCGCGTCTTGGCGCAGCGCGCCCTCTTCGGCGTCAGTTTTCGCCTCATAGCGCGTTACTTCAACATCCTCCATGCCGTACGCGAAGAGGGTGGCGTCAATATTGCGCTGAATAAATGGTTTTTCCAGCTGCTGGGCGTTGGGCTCGACCTGGAATCGCTGAATGAGTGCTGGATAGGCCGCTCCAACCACTAGCCCAGACAAAACCATGAGCCCCACACCCAGGGCTGGCAGCTTCCAGTCGCTGCGGAAAGCTGCCGCGATAAACAGCAGTGCCACGAATACGGAAATACCCGCCAGGATGCCCTTGGCCGGTAGTACGGCATGAATATCGCTGTAGGTAGCGCCATCAAACTTTCCGCCGCCCTTGGACAACAAACTGTAGCGGTCTAGCCAGTAGTTGACACCGATCAGCAGCGTGAATACGGCCGCGAGAATCGCTAAATGCAGGCGAGCGGTGCGGGTTAGCGGCTCACCGCCGCCCCCAATGCGGATGCCACCGTAGAGGTAGTGCGTGGCGGCCCCAGCAATCACCGCGATTGCAACAACCGCCATCAAAAAGCCAGTGACGTATTTCCACCAGGGCAGCGAAAATACGAAGAATGAAATGTCCATGCCAAATTGGGGGTCCGTCTGGTTAAACGGCTCGGCTTTAATCCACAGAAGCACCGTCTCCCACTGGCTCGCCAGCGAAGCGCCCGCAAATAACCCAATCAGAATCGGCGCACCGATCATGATGATTTTGCGTAGCGGCTCCAGCGAGGCGCGATAACGATCTAAAACGACTTGTTGCGGCGTTGAGGGAGCATAAATTGGACGGTGGCGCCAGGCAATATAGATGGAGGCCCACACTCCCGCACCCATCACCGCGCCCCCAATTATGAATAGGAGCGCTTTGACGATCCAGCGGGTGCGCAGCACCTGCAAGAACCCAAGTTGATCAAACCACAGCCATTCAGTCCAAAACTGGGCCAAGATTACGATGGCCACGGCAATTACTGCCAATACCACCAAAGTGGGAACCAGTGCCCCCCGGCGCTGGTTCTTTTTCGGTCCGCGTCCCACCGGTTGGGACGGGCTCTGTTGTGTCACAGTCAGGCACCTCTGTTGCTAAAGCAAAGTATTTACGATGATGCTAAGGGATTCCACATTGATTAACGTATTTCACCTCCTCTAGGTTCCCACACATTGTTCTAGTGACAGGATCGAAGGCGTGAGTTCTTCCAATAGCGACCAAAATTCCTCTGCTCCCGGTTCCGCGCAAGATGCGCTGGCTGCCGCCGTTATGGAGATTGAACGGCATGTAGCAACCGCTGGCTGGGATGGCCCCGTACGCGTATTTGCGCTGGTTCACACCGCCAACGCCATTGAGACCGATCCGGCCATCATGTCGATTTTGACCCCGGACGTCGTTGCCCGCGCCAAATTTGATGCCCATCATCTAACTTCGATCGAACAAGAAGATCTTCCAGCAGCTTCGTCACTGGGAGAACTACTAGCCCGGCTGGCCTGGCCCGAGTCCGTCGATGGCACCGCGGTGGTTACCGAACGGATTGTCGTGCCACCCGAAGCCGAAGAAGACCTGCCCGAAGATCCCGAAGAGGCAACGCAGGTCCTGCTAGCCCATCCAGAGCGCCAAGATATGCGCATGGCAGTTGGCGTTCTACGTTCCGGGGAGTCGTGGTGCGCCATTCGCTTAAAAAGTGTGGACGACGACGCTTCCGTTGCGCGCGGAGCTGACCTGGTACCCGAACTCGTCTCGGCGCTGCTAACGACTTTTGAGTAGCCCTAACTACCTTTAAGTAGCGCTGTCCGCGTAACTATCTAGTCGGCTACGGAGTCACAAGTGGGCAAGGAGCTGCCCTGGCCCGAAGCAATCGCATCCACCGCCAGTTTTGCGG
>JAJYRW010000180.1 GCA_021793895.1 Actinomycetes bacterium | reverse complement strand
CGTAAACCACCACCAGATCCCGGTGAACTACCCGCACGGCGCTAAGTTCGTAAACACCTACCACCGCGATGGCACCGGACGCGTTGACGGCAACCAGGGCTCCGTCCCGGGCTACACCCCCAACGCCTACGGACGTTTCGAGGCACAGCCCGAATACGCCGAACCGCATCTGGCCCTTGAAGGCACCGCGGGCGTCTATGATTACCGCGAGGATGACTCAAACTACTACGAGCAGCCCGGGGACCTGTTCCGCCTCATGAGCCCCGAGCAACAAGAAGCGCTGTTCTACAACACCGCTCGCGCCATCCAGGGTGCCTCACAGGCAACGATTCAACGCCACATCGATAACTGCACCAAGGCCGATCCCGCCTACGGTGAGGGTGTCCGTCGCGCCATTGAAGAAGTTGCTGCCGGCGCAGCCTCTGCTGTTGAGCCGAATCCCGATAACACCCCAGCCGTTTAACCCGGCTGGCCGCCCGCACGGCTTTAGTGCCTAAAGGAGTGGCTCCTCGCATTGCGCGGGGAGCCACTCTTATTTTTGAGCCACGCGAGTTTATAAGCCTCGGGAGTCTTCAATACGCTGTATGGACGTGCGCCAGTTGTTAATCGAGCAGTTCAGTCTTGCCAAAAAGTTCGGCAGTTTGGCGCGCCGATGGTGTCCCCGCGTCTAAGTCGGCGCCGGCAGCCCGCAAGATGCGGACCACCTCTTCTTCACCTTTGAAAATGGCGCCCGCAATTGGCGATTGATCGCGGCTATTTCGGATATCGACGTCTGCGCCGTACTCGATCAGCATTTTCACTGTCTCCACCCGCCCGTTATAAGCCGCGAGCATGAGCGCCGTATTGCCGTCAGCATCACGGATATCCAAGGGATAGCCCCGCTCATAGGCTTCCGCCAGGTCGGCGGTCTCCCCCGCGCGCGCATGATCCATCATGATGGCTAACAGTTGGGCTTCTTGTTCGGGATTTAATGCGCTCATAACGCCAGTTTAGAACGCGCCCGGGCGAAGCCGCTTCCACCGTTCCCAATCGAAGGACCGCCATGCCCCGCGCGCATGTTATTTGGAGCTTTATTGCTGACCTGATCCTCGTGATCGTTTTCACAGCGCTGGGTCGCTCTACCCACCATGACGAAATATTTGGCGCCTGGGGCACCCAATTATGGACGACGGCCTGGCCGTTCATCGTCGCCCTCATCATTGGGTGGGTGGCAATGCGGGCATGGGAAGACCCGCTCGCTGTGTTGCGAACGGGTCTTCCCCTTTGGATCATTACCGTGGCCGGTGGCCTAGCATTGCGCGCCCTATCCGGGGGCGGAACAGCCTTGCCTTTCGTGCTCGTAGCCACCGGTGTGGTGCTGGTATTTCTCGTGGGCTGGAGATTGCTCGCCGGCCTGTTCACGCGTTAGCTCGGCGCTATTCGATAAATTTCTTGAGCGAACCAAGCCCACTAAAGGGCGTGTTGAGGGAGCCGCGCACCGCGGTGTTATTGGAGTCGCTCATGGACGAGTTGGACAGGGCATGGCGGGTGCGAATAAAACGGTCCACCACGCGCAAATTGTGCATATGAGCTTCCGTCTCCTGCTCATGTTTATGGCGTTTTCCGGCATTGCGGTAGCGCATAAAGACGTAGAAGTAGAAAACGAATCCGGAAGCCAAAAGTATTAGCGCGAAATTTCCGGCATCACCGTCATCGCTTGCGGCCAACACAGCGCCGTCGGAGAGCGTAAGCAATAAATCACTGGGGATTAACATTAGAAAATCACCGCCAATACGATCCCGGCAATTGTCCCCACTACCTGAATGCCTGCCGAAACGGCAATCAGTTTTCCTTGATGGAGCGGCACGCTACCCATCGTTTCACCGGTTCGGGCGTTTACCGCGACGTAGTGGACGAAACTCTTGCCGTTCGAGCGCTTCTGGTAGTAGCTATACAGCCAAACGGGGAGATAAGCCGATACCCAACGCTGTCCAACGACATCTAGGTCTTCGTGATCCCAGCGCACACCTCGGTCATAATGCTTCAGTGTTTCATTCGCCTTATAGCGGGCAATATCTTTCGACTGGGTCTTAACCAGCGGAGCCAGATCAGCCAGGTTGGTATCGCGACGCTCTGATGTGAAACCGGCCAGATAGTTGGAGTCATACTGCACCGAATTTTCAACGTCGAACGGCATGATCGAGTTGATGATGTTATTCGAGTTGACTGCGAAGTTTTGCACTTGCCGCTGCTGCGAGGATTCAACCGTGAGGTCGTTGATGTGAATGTCGAACTCCCGCTCCACCTCATAGAGGTCAGCGTCATAGCGGGTTTCAGTACGATCTCCGCGTTTTACGGTGTAGCGCCGGCGCGTATGTTCACCCTGACCCGCTAGCCGGGCTTTGGCGTTGACATCCGTGACCATATAGGGCAGGTAAACACCCATTACGTTGTCGGGATTGAACTCCCGCCGGAAGCGGGGGTGAGCGAAGAACTTGCGCTTGCCAACGAAGGCGCGAATTCGTTGAATTGCCTCTTCTTTGGGCATCGAAAACGGCAGGATCATGTCCGGTACCGCGCCGTTGGGGATCTGCTCGTTTAATGAAAGCTTATTCCGGCACCAGTGGCACCGGGACTGCATGGAGTGATTGGTGTCAATTACGACTTCCGCGCCGCACGCGGAGCATTTAAATGTCATCACCACGTCGACTGATGGCACGATGTCCTGCGAACCGGAGCCGATCGTGACTCCGCGCAACGCGCCAATGTCCCCGTTGATGTTGAGCGTTTCATCCGCAGAGGGCGTCGACCATTCGAAGCGGCAGAAATTGCAGCGCAACAGCCCGGTCGCGATATTTAGGTTGATATCAGTGGCACCGCAGCGGCCACACTTGCTAAGTCCATCTTTGGCGTTTACGTCTGATTGGACGACGTGCGGGTTATCCAGGCTCGGTGGGCTCGGCGGGCCACCAAAAGCGGCGGCCATGCCAGCTGCAGATTCCGTCTCCGCCGTCCCATAGGCCGGATCGTGGCCATACGGAGCCTGTTGTCCGTAGCCGACATGGGGCGGCGCTGTATTCGCGCTGCCCTCCACGCCATAGGCGTACGGCTCAGGGTTAGGCTGCGCAGGCGTTTGAGGTACGGGCTGCGCCGGCGCAGGCGTTGATGGTTGTGTCCCGCCCTCGTTATAACCGCTGTTCGGAGAACTCATAGATACCTTAAAGTCCTAATACTTTTGCCTTGGCAGCTTCATAATCGGCTTCAGTAATTAAACCCTGATCCAGCATGGTTTTCAGTTGACCCAGTTTCGCAACGGGATCCTCACCGCCACCGTTTTGGGCGGGAGGCTGTTGCTGAGCAGGAGCCCCACCCTGCTGGGAAGGATCTTGCGGGGGCTGTCCATAACCCTGTTGCGGCTGTTGGGGTTGCTGACCGTAACCGTGCTGGGGTTGACCGTACCCCTGCGGCGGCTGGCCGGGTCCACCCTGAGGCGGACCGTACCCCTGCGGCGGCTGCTGGCCGTAGCCCGGGCCAGGAGGCTGGCCGTGGGTGGGTTGTTGGAATCCGGCCGCTGCGCCGCCGGCTGCGTTCATTCCCATGCCGAGGAATGCCATTCCGGCACCCCCGCCGGCCCCGCCGGGGTTCTCGCCTGCGGCTTGGAAGCCACGAGCCGCAGCCTGCTGCATGAAGGAGTTACCGCGCGCACCGCCCAGGGCGTCGGCCTTCTTAACATCGCTGAGCAAAGCGCGGGTGTCTTCGTCATATTCGATCGCGGCGATCGCGACCTTGACGATTTCGAGTCCGCGGTCAGTGAGCCACTGGTAATTCTCTTCGACGGCCTGGCTCAGGGATTGCCCGAAACCAACCGAGTCGCTTTGAATGCGCGTAATCCGGTTGCCCATCGACGGATCGTTGGTATATATCGAGAACGCCTGGGCCAGTGAGGAAACTACCTCTTGAAAGAGCTGGTTCGAAGCGTCGTTCTCCAGATCGGAGAAGTCGAAAATCCGAGCATCGGGGCCCAGGTAGGCGTAGGGCACAAACTGCTTGGTGAACAGAATCGGGTCAACAATGCGCATGGAATACGTACCGCGCGTAATGGCTCCGACCTGCGCGCCCAAATAGGCATCATCCCAGTAGATTTCCGACTGGGTACCGAAGCGGTTATTCGGAAGTTCTTTTAGGTTGACGTAGAAGGCTAAATGCTGGGTACCGGGGATGCCACCAAATTTGAAACGTTCCCATGATGTCTTCAGCGTCGAACTAAAGAAGCCGTCGCTGGCGAAGAAGGACTTCGCGTTTTGATCATTTGAGCGATATTCGAAGCCACCGGGTTCCCCCACGAAACCGGTGATCTCACCATTTTCAAATGTGATGAGGGCGTAGTTCTCGGGCACCACGAACCGGCTACCGTTCGTGATGATATTT
>JAJYRW010000179.1 GCA_021793895.1 Actinomycetes bacterium | reverse complement strand
GGAGGCTTCGACCGAGGCGATGTGGGTGATGCTGCCGCCGCGCCCCGATTGCTTCATAGCGGCTGCGGCGGCTTGCGTCATCGCGAAAGTGCCCGAAAGATTGACGTTGACGACCGCCTCCCAGTCTGCGACCGACATGCCCTCAAGGGGCGCGATGGGTTGGACGCCGGCATTGTTGATCAGCGCGTCGAGCCGCCCGAATTTGGAGACCGCTTTTGCAACTAGGTCGCGACAATCATCCTCATTGCGAATATCTCCCGCTACGGTGAGGGTGGGAGTGTCGAATTCGCGTAGTTTTTCGGCGAAATCCGCCGCACTTTCTGGGCTGGATCGGTGGTGCAAAACTATGTTCGCGCCCGCTTGGGCGAAGCGCCGTGCTATTCCTTTGCCGAGGCCACCGGTGGCTCCCGTGATGAGGACAGTTGTACCGCGTAGCGGAATAACCGGAATTGGGGCTTGTTCTGGCACGCACACTCTCCCTACAGTTGTTAGACAACGTACATCTGATAACAGGTTAGCGTCAACGATCGCGTATGCTGTCTTCGGAGAGTACCGCGGAAAAACCTAAGGAGCGGCATGTAGATGGCTTCGAAATCTCACGCGGCGGTTGACCGCAAATCTGCGAACTCTACGCCCACCCCTCCCGGTCGAGCCTTGCGAACCGCAAACTTGCGCGTTCAGCTGGCAGAAAGCCTGCGGGACCGGTTGCAGATGGGTGAGTGGCATGAGGGCGATCAGCTCCCTACCGAGGCGGAACTCGCCGCTGAATACGGGGTATCCCGGTCGACAGTGCGTTCGGCGCTCCAGCAGTTAGAGACGCTGGGCTTGACGATCACCCGGCACGGGATGGGAACCTTTGTCTCGCCCTACGGCCATGCGATTAAGGCCGGTTTGCAAGAACTGCGCTCGATGACCGACACCATCCGGGCACACGGGATGACACCCGAAATGGACTACCACAGTGTCGAGTTTCGGCCCGCAACCGCGGACGAAGCCCAAGCGCTCGCGCTGGAAGCGGGCACTCGAGTTTTAGCGACCGAGCGTGCCGTCCTGGCTGACGGAGTCACGGTTGCCTACTCCTACGAAACCATCCCGGCTGACTACCTCCCGAGCGATCTGACAGAAAAAGACGTTAAGGGTTCGCTCTTTGCCCTCATGGATCAAGCCGGCGTAATACCCAATACTGCGGTCGCTGAAATCAGCGCCGCCAGTGGCCCCGAAATCGGTTGGGGCGAACGCGACCCCAACATGCTCTATGTTGACCTGCGGCAGATTCACTACGACGGAAACGCGCGCCCCGTCGTTCAATCCCGCACGTACTTCCACCAGGGTCGCTTTGAGTTCTCTGTTTTGCGCGTGCGCTGATTTACGCAACAGTTTTGCGTACTTCTTCCCCTTGGAGTTTTTGTGACTGCCGTAGTAACCGGTGCTGAACACGATTTAGTTGAACAACTCATCGACATCGGGCGTCGCTGCGTTTCGCAGGCCCTGGCGCTCGCGAGCGGCGGAAACCTTTCCGCACGCCTTCCCGGATCCGACCGCTTTCTCATCACCGGGTCCGGTGAATGGCTCGACGAACTCACGCCCAAATCCTTTGCCATCATGAATTTGGATGGCGAACGAATTGGCGGGGCAGAACTGCCGTCAAGTGAGTGGAAACTGCACCAGCGCACCTATAGAGCGCGTGCAGACGTGGGCGGGATCGTGCACGTGCACCCCCAACACACCGTGCTTTTAGACGCGTTGAAAAAACCGATCCGGTTCTTAACCCTTGACCATGCCTACTACGTGGCTTCGGTCGGCCGCGTGCCGTTCTTACCCAACGGGTCTGATGAGTTGGCTGATCAGGTTGCCGAACAGGCAACGGAGCATAACGCCGTCATTTTGGCCCACCACGGCTCATCAACTTCCGGGGAAACCGTACACATGGCTTTCCGGCGCGCGATGCTTCTAGAAGAAGCCGCGACCACGACATTCCGGGCGCTTGTGTTGGGCGATGAAACGACCGGATTCCCCAAGGATGCGGTCGCGACCCTGGCGCACGCCTAGGGCTAGGCGACGACTACGTCGACGCCGTGATCGCGAATCATCGACACCACGGATTCATCGGTCTTATCGTCTACGACGATGTGCGTGAAGTCGGAAATATCGCCCAGTTTGAACAGCGCTGCTTGACCGATTTTGGTGTGGTCCATTAAGAGCACGCGGCGATCGCTTGCCTCCATCATGGCGCGCTTAGTTGCTAGAACCTGTTGGTCTTGGTGATAAAGCACGCCGTTGCGCATGGAAGACGTCGATATGAATGCGACATCGGCAAAAAGTGCGCCGAGATTCTCTTCGCAGATCATTCCGAGGAACGCGGCATAGCGGGCAACGTATTGGCCGCCGAGCCCGATTACCTTCATTTGTGGGTTTGCGCTTAGGCGCTCTAAAACGGGCAAGAAATTCGTAATTACCGTGAAGGGAGCGCGCTCCTCCAGGTGGGGGATCAGCCCGAGAGCGGTCGTTGAATCGTCCATGAGGACTACGTCACCGTCATTTGCGAATTGCGCAGCAACTGCCGCAATTCGCTGTTTCTCTTCGGTTTCCGCGTTGAGCCGGAACTGTAAATCACTTTCAAACTGCGTCGAGCGGTGCGCGGATGCGCCTCCGCGCACCTTGCGTAATGCGCCACTGGACTGCAACTCATCGAGATCGCGGTGCACGGTCATCCGCGAAACTTCGAGTTCGTCCACCAGGTCATCGACGGCGACGAACCCAACGGAACGGACACGCTCGTTGATATAGCTGAGCCGTGCCCCCTTTGATTTTGGTGGTGTTCGAGCTCCGTCAGCCGACGCCGACGTGCGAGAAGTTTCCAATGTCATCCGTAGATCCGCCCTTGCCGTACGAAAGCAGCTCTTAAGCTCTTAAGCGCTTAAGAAGCCTATCGACAAATAAATTAGTTTTTTGAACGCGGATGATTAGCCCGGAACTCTTCGACCTGATCCAGGTTCACAATCCCGGCATCCGAGCCCAGGCCGGTTGCCACAAGGCTGCCGCAGGCCAGCCCGCGCTCGGCTGCTTCTTCCAGCGAAAGACCGGAAGTAATCCCGGAGATAAACCCAGACGTGAACGCGTCGCCGCACCCGGTGGTGTCTACAACATCGATCGCATAAGTCGGCAAAACGGTCTCAGACTCGCCATTCTTGGCCAGCGAAACACCTTCTTCGCCCATTGTGAGGATCGTGCATCCCGCACCTGCTTCATGCATCCAGCGGATGATCTCGGCGCGATCCTCCGTACCCACTAGCCAGCCAGCTTCTTCAATGTTCGGCATCAGGTAGTCGACGTATTGCAGGGAAGGCCCCACGATGTCTTGCGCATCGGGCCGCGGGCTCATGAGGAAGTCCATGGTCGTAGTGACGCCTAATTCTTTGACCCGCTTCAGAATCCGCGCCATAGGTTCGCCATCAATACCCGGGAGAATAAAAGCGCCCCCGAGGTGAAAAACCTCAGCCTGGGCTACGACGTCCCAAGGCACATCATCCTCGCAAAGACCGGCGTTCGCACCAATAACGTGCAGCGCGGGGCGGGACCCATCGGCACGGATTGGCAGCAGGCTGGATGAGGTTTGCAGTTCGGGATCCACGATGAGATGGCGGGTGTCGACGCCGTAGCCATCCATGGTTGTGCGCACAAACTCGCCGATGGAGTCATCGCCAATTCGCCCGACCGTCGCCACATCCACGCCAAGTTTCGCGAGGTTTACGGACGGCGCCGCTGCGGTCCCAGCAACAGTGAACTTAATTTTTTCAAGGAATGCCAGTTGCTGGCCCGGGGGCACCGCCGTAAATGGCCAGCCGAGGGCGTCGGCGATATGGGCTCCAAATGAGACAACCTGAGGCATTGCTGCTTCCTCTCTGGGAAATGGTGGCTAAAACCTACCGATGCAGGGGACGAATTGGTCATCAGTGACCTTCACGCTTGGTACAAGAATGTTACGTGTCTGCTATAAAAGCAAGTCATCATGATCAGTTAACAATTTGGTAACAGGGGGCGCCTCCCTGGGCCACCCCTATCGGTAGCCGCGAGATTGTGCGGATCATTGGCGGTATTTCCCCTGAAAGTTGATTGCCGCCCGGGCTTGCCTTGTGATGAGCTTGTTAGTTATTGTTATCTACACGCCCTGCGATAACGGTATGTCACAAGCAGTCGTAGGCCCGTTCAAAGGAGAACTTCTCAAATGAAAATTCGCACTCGCCGTATGCTCGGTGTGGCGACCGCCGCAGCCCTGTCTCTTGGTTTGGCAGCATGCGGCACCACAGATGCTGGGTCCGGTGGTGGCAACGGTGGCGGCAACGCTGACAGCGACACCCCCAAAGAGGGCCCCTACGCAATTGCGACCGTTCCGAAGGTGGAAGGAATC
>JAJYRW010000178.1 GCA_021793895.1 Actinomycetes bacterium | reverse complement strand
AGATTATTTCGGCTCGCTATGGCGATCCGACGATTGCCGCCCGCCATATTGAGCAGGTGGCCGCCGCAACTCTCATGCACGGAACTCCCGAAATCTCGCAGCGAAACGAAAATGCGGCGCGGGAATTTGCCGGGCTGGCCCAGCGTTTGGATGAAGCCTCGCGTGCCCGGTTTTTTGAACTCATCCACGCTGAAGGATTCGCGCCCTGGTTCGCTACCGTAACCCCCCAAGAAGAGGTTGGCTGGCTATCCATTGGCTCCCGCCCGGCGCGCCGGGGATTGAGCGTGGAATCCTTGGAAGACTTACGCGCGATTCCGTGGGTGTTTGCATGGACGCAAGCCCGCATCAACCTCACCGGTTGGTTTGGCCTTGGAACGGCCCTGGAAACCGTGGGTGACCTCGACGAATTGCAGCGGGCCTATAAGAACTGGCCGCTATTTTCTACCATGATCGACAACGTAGAAATGTCACTGGCCAAGACAGACTCCCGAATCGCCGAGCGCTACCTCGAGCTAGGAGATCGCGACGACCTAGCCGCCATCGTCCGTCAGGAAATGGCCCGCACCCGAGAATGGGTCGTGCGGATCACTGGCCAAGAATCCTTATTAGCCGGACACCGCGTGCTGGGCCGGGCCGTACAAATGCGCAGCCCCTATGTGGACGCATTAAGTCTGATTCAGCTGCGCGCTTTGCGGGCGCTGCGGGCATCTGATGGATCTAACGGAACCGAAGGAAACATTGACCGTCAGATTCGTCGCCTGATGTTGATTACGGTAAATGGGGTAGCAGCCGGAGTGCAAAATACGGGGTAACCGTAATTTTTGATCCCGGGTGCGGCCCTCCCTTCGCGTATGCGGCCAAATCCAGATGCATCCGCTATAGGAATGCAACTAAAGTCGTATATCCGAAGGGAAGGAGGCTGCGGTGCCGAATACTGACAAGATTTTAGCTGCGGCTGGGCAAGAATTCGCTCAGCGTGGATATGCTGCTTCATCGCTGTCAGCGATTGCTGGACACCTGGGATTGACCAAGGGCGCTTTGGTTCGAAAATTTCCCACTAAGGCAGATCTCGCCCGCGGGGTTATCGCCACGCTGCGAGCGGTCATCGAAGACAAACGCGTGGAAGCAAACGCGGTGTATCCCCAGAGCGGCCTGCGCCAACTAATGCATTTTATTTATAGCGTCGGAACTCACACCAAAGATAACCGGCAGCTGCAAGCCGCCATAGTTTTGTTCACTGACCGTACGTCGCCCGTGTTTGAAGGCCTTGATATCTACACGGACTGGACGACCGCCCTATCGAGTTTTTTACGCAACGCACAAAAGGCCAATGAAATTGACACAAGCCGTGATGCGCGAGAACTAGCGGAGTACATCTTCCTCATCAACACCGGCGAAGCAGTGTTCCAGCCGCGTCGCTACACCGGTCCGCAACTGCAAACGCTGCATTTTTTGCGGCTTGCGCTTCGGGGGTTAGGTGCGCGCGAAATAGACATGATTACCACCGAAGTAATCGAGAGCGCAAGCAACGCCTAATGAGGTGTGAAGTATCGATTGGTGCCTGACTTACGACACAAGAGCAGATATAAGAATGGGCTGGAAACCTGATAGTTTCCAGCCCATTCTTGCTATTAATTACTTGCTACACACGCTTTTTGCGCTTCGTCAGCATTAGCGTGATCCCGCCCGCCAAGAGCAGACCGCCACCTATGATCAGCGGCAGCATGAACTCTGCACCCGTACGGGGGAGCGGATCTTTCAGACCCGGATCATCGGAGGGATCTTCCGAGCCGGGCTCGTCCGGATCCTCAGAGCCTGGATCGTCCGGATCTTCGGAGCCTGGATCGTTGGGATCCTCCGGTTCTTCTTCGACCGTGAAGGTTTGGTTTTGGTCTTCGGGGTCGGTGTGTTCGGCTACGGGTTCACCGTCGAGGGTGAGGTATTCGTAGACGACTAGGTCTTGGCCGGCGTATTGGGCGACGTCTTCACCGGTGAGGGTGAATTCGACTGTGGTGGTTCCGTCGGCTTCTTCCGGGGTGAAGGTTGCGGTGGCGGTGAGGCCAGTTTCTTCTCCAGCCGGTGCGGTGCGGATTTCACCGTCGAGTTGGTATTCCTCGCCAGGGGTGAGGCCTTCATAGGCGACCGTGTCGATAACAGTGCCACCCGTTAGCGGCAGGACCTTATCGTCTGAACCATCAACAGCAACCGTCGTTCCAATTTCCGGATCCGGGTCGGGGGTTTCGCCTAATTCACCGCACGGCAAATTAGCTTCAAATGTGTGATGGTGAATCTCGCCACCACCGGAAGTTGTTACTTCGTTAGCGACCCATTGCCCATTTGTAGTGACACCAGACTCAAAATTCAGGTTCGCATTCGGCGCCCAAATGGCTCCCATCTCAAGACCGTCGATCGTTACGGTGCCAGTCACATCTGAAAGGTCCAGCAAGATGTGGCGAGCCAGGCTCTGATCCTGACCAGCACCCGGTGACCAGCCTTCGAATCTGAGTTGGTCAAGTTCGGTTGTTCCGGGGGCTACCCGCACCACGAGGGGCGCATCGGCCGTGGGCTCATAGCCGTCGGCGTTATCAAGTTTGATGGTTTTGCCCGCGATGTCTGAGTAGTTGATGACGTTGGGCTTATCAGTGGCAAAGTCCGAGACAAAAACCTGGCCATGCTCTTCCGTTACAGTCACCGGGTTGGTGAGTTCGAGCTCTTCGTCATACATCGAAGCAAGGCACTGGTTCGCTTGCGCGATTTGATCTTCATAGTCAGGGAAGTACGCGCTTACCGACGATTCAGCAGTTTTGTAATCTTCGACGTCAGATCCTTCAAACTGAACGGATTTGAGATCGATGTTTCCGACGTTATCGTTTTCGCTGTTGTTGGTGAGCCGGAGAAAACCGCGGTCGGAGCCCTCAAGGTTGCTGACATCGACGAGCTTGACGACCGCATTCGCTTCATTGGAATCAGAATCGATAGTGCCCGAATCATCCCGGTTGCTTACATCGAACGATCCGTCCCCGACGAACTGTTCGGCGAGGATACGCACCGGCATGCCCCGTCAATGGTGGGGACCGTGTAATCCGCTTCTCCTGCGGCGTTATGGACTACCGGGTAGCCGTTTTGATTGCCGGAAGAGATTGTGCCCATCGCCGCGATCGATCCCTCGATCTCGCCATTATTGAAGTGGACATCACCGGGGGTGACGATGGTGAACCCGTTATTAACATCGAACGGATTAAACGTGTCTGGTGCAGTTAACGCCGGAGTGGCGCCCCCAATAATTGTTCCCGCGGCAAGGGCAGTAGCTGAGAGGACAGAAAGGCCCCTCCTGCGTTTGATAGCGCGCGAGTTTGGGTGTGATGAAGAACTCACAACTTCCCCTTAAAAAAACGCTAGGTTTGCAATGAAATGTTTAGTGATCGGCGACAGCAATTTAGTTGCTTGCCCCGACTGAGCGTAAACGTGCGTATATAACTTAAAGCATCTGGTGCCGAAAGCCAAAATTCTGATCATGAGTAAAAAACGGATAAAACGCCAGTAGCTCTGAGAAAAATGCCCCCTCGGCACCCGCACCCGACCGAGACATCTGCAGCCGGGTGCGAGGCGCCGTCCATAATTAAGAAACTATTCGACTCTGATCAACATGTTGAGCCCGTCATCGGGATGGTATGCAAATTCTGCGATGTAGCCATCCCAATCTAGGTCGCGACGCCCGTCCAGCGCACGCGTCGACATGACGCTGTCGGCGACCCAGTCCGGGGCCTGAAGTGAAACCAGGGCACACTCCAGAGCGATCACGCTAAGCCCCAAAGGGTCGTCTTCGTTAGCTAGCGTTTGGATTGTTAATGATTTGCCGTTGTCCTGCACAGTCAGGCGGTTGGAGAGTTCATCTTCGACCAATTCTGCCAGCAGTCCATCAGCTGCGAGTGTGTCTGCTTCTTCAGTTGGATACACAATGTCGACAGCCTGTGGCCCATCACATGCGGCGTAGGCTTTTTCAATTGCTGTTTCTCCTGTCAGAAGCAACACAAAGGCGGTAATAGCACCAGCGACCAATAAGGCGGAAGCGACAATTACGGCCGGTTTGATCCATTTCCGCTTTGGCCGATTGCTGCTGGGCCAGCCGGAAGCGGGCTGTAGTGGGGGCGGGGGTGGGGCGAACCCGTCTTGTGGAAACTGCGAAGAGTGATTCATGGCTCTATTTCCTTAGGCGTTCAGTTCTGCGGCGCTTAATTGGCCGTGAAGAACACGGGATCGCCCAGCAGTGTGGAGATGGTCCACAACCCCGGAGCTCCTTCTGGCACTGAAATACAGGTATTACCCTCAGCTGTGCCGTCGGCATATAAGGAATCGATGTCCATCAGGTCATCTGGGATTACGCCGCATCCAGGCTCATAATCGTTGTAGGTGCGGCCATCGTCACC
>JAJYRW010000177.1 GCA_021793895.1 Actinomycetes bacterium | reverse complement strand
AGTTACGGGCATCGCGGAATCCGTAGAAATGTCTAATGACGACGGTAACAGTCCCGCGCGCACCACCGCAGAGCCCAAAGCAGCAATCATTGCGCCGTTATCGGTGCAGTACTTAATCGGTGGGATGCGCACCGTGATTCCGGCTTCCGCGCAGCGCAGGGCCGCCAGTTCCCGCAGCCGGGAGTTGGCCGAGAACCCGCCCCCAATAACCAGGGTGTTTACGCCGTGTGCGCGGCAGGCCGCGATGGTTTTCGCGAGCAAAACTTCGACCACCGCTTCGGAGAAGGAGGCCGCGACATCGGGGATCGGGATTTCCTCCCCGGCATCCTCTTTTGCCTCAATCCACCGCGCGACGGAGGTCTTCACGCCGGAGAAGGAAAAGTCATAGGGGTGTTCGCGCCGATCGCGGGGCCGGGTGAGGCCGCGCGGAAACTCGATCGCGGTCGGATCGCCCTTTTGGGCGGCGCGGTCGACATGCGGGCCCCCGGGATAGGGCAGCCCCAAAATGCGCCCCACCTTGTCGAAGGCCTCACCGGCCGCATCATCAAGCGTTTGGCCCAGTTCGACGATGTCGGTGGCCAGATCGTTGACGAGCAGGAGCGTGGTGTGCCCGCCCGAGACCACGAGCGCGATCGTCGGTTGCGGGAAGGCCCCGTGGATTAACTCATCGACAGCCGCGTGGGCGATGACGTGGTTCACGCCATACAGCGGCTTATCCAGGGCAATCGCGAGCGCCTTGGCTGCGGCGGTGCCCACCGTCAGCGACCCCTGCAATCCGGGACCGGCAGTCACTGCGATCGCGTCGACGTCCGCCAGCCGCACTTCCGCCTGGGCGAGCGCGTGATCGATGGTGGGAACCATCGCCTCCAGGTGGGCGCGGGAGGCGACCTCCGGGACGATCCCGCCAAAGCGAGCGTGCTCATCCAGCGATGAGGCGACCGCGTCGTATAGCAGGGCGCGTCCCCGCACGAGGGCGATTCCGGTCTCATCGCAGGAGGTTTCGATTCCTAAAATGAGGGGTTCATCGCGGTCTGTTTCGGGCATGGACATTAGGTTACGCCTCACTTTCGCCGCATTACTAGGGCGTCAATATTTTCAGGTTGGTAGTAGCCGCGGCGGATGCGCACGTCCTTAAATCCCAGACTGCGATACAGGTGGATTGCGCTGTCATTATCGACGCGCACCTCGAGGAAGATCTCCTCCGCGCCCCGCTCGAAGCACGCGGCGATGAGGTCGGTCATCAGCGCGCGGCCGATCCCCCGGCCCTGCGCGCGCGCGGCCACCCCCACCGTCATGACTTCCGCCGTCGTACCCAGCGCCACCCCGGCGTATCCGACGAGTTTGTCGACCGCATCCACCCCGATCGGACCAAGGGACGGCGCCACTGCCCCCACGTAATAGCGCTCCGGCGTGTGCAACTCGGCATCGATGACGTCATAGGGCCAGGCGCCGCGCCCAAAAAGTTCCCGCTCTAGGGCAACCAGTTCCCGCAGGTCGGCGCGCGTGAGGGAACGCAGCACAAAGCCGGGGGCGGGGGAAGTTTTGTCAGTCAAGATAATCGAAGAAACTAGTGTTGCGGGGTGGCGCGCTTGCGCTGTTCCGCCATCTGCACGTGCGGGCGGCGCAGGTAGAGCGGCTGCGTCGGGAACTCAGTTTGGCCCGCCCCGCGCCGCTGCGCAACCAGGCGGGCGAGGTTCACGGCCTGCGGATCCAGCAGGTTCGCGTCAGGAACTTCGGGCAGGTTGGGTGCCATGCGCCCGATCGTGACCGCGCCTTCCAGGTCCAGTTCGCTGAGCTTTTTCACATCGGGACCGGCGCTGGGCGTGGTTTCACCCGGCCCGTAGCGGGCCCAATACACCTCGCCACGGCGCGCATCACAAATCGTGATGAGTTCGTCCGTGATTTGTGCGTCCCGGGCGGCTAGCGCCAGCCCGTCCATGCTCGGGAGCCCATAAACCGGTATGTCGAGCGCGTAGCTCATGGTTTGGGCCGTAACTAACCCGATGCGCAAACCGGTAAAGGGGCCGGGGCCCACCCCGACGGCGATTCCGTCCAGTTCGGTGCGGTCGATGCCCGCGGTGGCGATTGCCTCGGCTACGAGCGGGGCCAAGAGTTCCGCGTGCCGGCGCGGCTCATGGCGCGAAATGGCGGTGAGCACCTGGTCATCGCGGACGATGCCCACGCTGATGGCGGCGGATGTATCTATTCCCAGCAGAAGCACCTGCTGATACTACCGCCTCATAAATTGCGCACGAACATCGAACTCTCGGGCGTGAAACGTTGATATCCCAGCCGCTCATAGAACGCGACCGCCCCGGTGTTGGCGGGATCCACCCCGAGGTGGACGCCGGGGGCACCGGCCGCGCGCAGCAGGTCCAGGAGCGCGATCATGGTGGCCCGGCCCATGCCTTGGCCCTGCACCACGGGCAGCAGATCTATGTGTACGTGCGCGGGCCACTTATCGGTCAGTTCGGCCGCGGTGCGCGGCGCCGCGTGAATGCGCTCAATAAGCCGCGCATCCAAGAACCCGGCCGGCACGGAATCGACCAGGCTGAGCGGATATTTTTCTTGCAGCCGCGGCCACCACTGCGCATCCAGCAATGATTCAAAAGCCTCCGTGTCGACCACGCCGAGCGCATAACCCACAACTTGAGCGGCGTCGTCCACAATCACCAGTGCGTGTTCTGGTTCGAATTCGACATAGGGGGCGGCCCACACCGCGCCCATAAGTTCGGGGTGTTGCAGGCGGTCGGTCGCGTCTTGCCCGCCGGCGCCGGTGCGGCGGCAAATGTCGATAATCGCTGCATAGTCATCGGGGCGATATGCACGAATAAACATGGCCCGCATCCTACTTGTCGGCACTCGGGTTCTATTGCCCCGCGTTTACCGTGATCTGGGAACAAGCCTTTTGCGTGACAACGCTATCCATCTCATTGGGAGAAACCGTGATGCAAAAATCATAGGTGCCGCTCTGTGCATCGACCGGGAACATGAAGTCAAGATTATTAGTGTGCGCATCTAACACGTCTTCGATTACACCATCGCTACTCACCGACGGCTCTTCACCCGCAGGGGCGCCATGCAGGAGTAATTCCAACTCACTAGTAGGTGTCTGGACTCGCACAGTTCTGACTCGCAAAAGCCAGCCATCTTGCGCACGTACCTGAAAGACTTCGCCCGCCACCACGGTTTGTGGTGCATCGATGCCGGCTGAACTAGCGTCCGGCCCGTCCGAACCGCAGGCAGTCAACGCAAAACTCATTGCAACCACACCTCCGGAAAGGGATCGATATATCAATTTGTCACGACTAAACTTGAACCGGTCTGTGACAACACGACTCTAATTGACGTGAAGTATGAGGTACTTGCTAGCGCTGCACCTCGAAAGAAAAAACGGTTCTTCATTTTTCTCCCCCTTTTTGATGATTCCGCTCCATTGCGGAATCTAAAAAGAAGCGTACCAACGTTTCTCCCCTCTGTATAGATCGCACGGGTCAGCCTCACGGTGATCATCGAACGGTCCTATTGTGTGGGAAACCCGTCCCATCGCAATGCATCCCACCGCGCACCGCGCGGTGTGATCGTGATGACCCGGGTGTCATCGGCCAGGTCGCGTTCGGCGCCGCGGGGACGCGTGATTTCGATATCGAGGCGGTCTTGGCTGAGTTGTTCCACCATGCCCTCGCCCCACTCCACGACCGTGATCGCATCCTCGAGGCTCGTGTCCAAGTCGAGCGCGTCCACCTCATCGAGTGATTCCAGCCGGTAGGCGTCCACATGTACCAGGCCCGGCCCGGGGCCCTGCGGTTCATGGGTACGCGCGATCACAAACGTGGGCGAGGCAATCTGCCCCGCAACGTTCAGCCCCGCACCCAGACCCTGCGTGAACGTGGTCTTGCCTGCGCCGAGCCCGCCGGTGAGCACGAGCAGATCCCCGGCCGCGAGCACGGTGGCCAGTTTTCGCCCCAGTTCGCGGGTTTCCTCGGCGGTTCGGACAATAAATTCGGCCATTACTTATTTCTCAATTCGCATCGGTTCCGGCGGTGTCACACCGCTACATCATTTTTGTACACGCGGGGCAGTCGGGGCCCGAGCCGGGTGACGATTTCATAGGAAATTGTCTCGGCCGCCTCCGCCCAGTCCTGCGCGGTGGATTCCCCGCGGGCGCCCGGCCCAAAAAGAATGACCTCAGCGCCGGCCGCGGCGGAAGAGCCGGGGCCTAAGTCAACGACGAACTGGTCCATGCAGACCCGGCCGACCAGGGGAACGGTGCTTCCCCCGGCGAAAATTTGGGCGCGATTGCTGACATGGCGCGGGATGCCATCGCCATAGCCCAGTGGGACCACCCCCAAGCGCGTGGCGCGGGTGGTGGTGTAGGTCAGGTCATAGGAAACTCCCTGGCCGGCGCCAACGTCCTTTACCAGCGCCAGATCGGCGCTG
>JAJYRW010000176.1 GCA_021793895.1 Actinomycetes bacterium | reverse complement strand
CGCCGTAGGCGGCGAGCATGATGACTTCTGCCCGGCCCGTAACGCGCTTGGGCAGCAGCCCCGCCCCCAGCCCGATCCAGGCGGAGGTGAGCATTTGGAAGGGCAGCCAGGGACCAACCCCGGCCGTCAGCAGCGCGGAGGCGAATAGCGAGATGCTGCCCAGCGCAAAGCCAAATCCTGCTCCGTAAACCCGGCCCGCCAAAATGAGTAAGAAGAACACGGTTTCAACGCCCCCTAGGCCAGCTCCCAGCGGGCGCAGGGCGGCGTTAACGGCTGCTAAAACTCCCAGCATTGCCAGCGCTTTGGAGTCCATCCCGCCCTCGGACATTTGGGCTAAAACCGTGAACACCACAACGGGCAAAATGGCGATGAACAACAGGGGTGCTTCGATGACATCGCTTACTTCACTGTCACCAGGAGTGGCAATTAGGGGCCATAAAATCACCGCCAGGCCTGCAAGAGAGGCAAAAGTTAGGACCAGCGCAGTGCGGCGCCCGACTGGAATAGTCACCGCGTGATCGGCTTTCATGCCCCCTCCTTACCGGATACTGTGGCTGGTTCTAGGTGTGTGTAAACCTGTTCGACAGTCAGCCACTGTGGTCCGATGATCTTGGCTATTTGCGGTGCGAAGGCGGGTGAGGCGCCTATGACTGCGGGCGCGGGCCCGTCCGCGACAATCTCACCTTCTGCCATGACCACCACACGGTCTGCGACCCGGGCGACCACCTCGACATCGTGCGTGGCCAGAACAACTGCAGTGCCGTCGTCCGCAATTGATCGCAAAATGGCAATCAGCGTGTTCTTGGCGGGTAGGTCGAGGCCGCGGGTGGGTTCATCGAGCAATAACACGCGCGGGCGGGCGGTGAGTTGAATCGCTAGGACGAGGCTGAGGCGCTGCCCCTCGGAGAGGTCGCGCGGGTGGTTTGCGGGGTCGATGCCGGGTGTGAACTGGCACAGCAGATTAAGGCAGGTGCCCGCGGGGGCGTCCGCATCGCGATCGGCTTGGTCGCATTCGGTAGCGACGGTTTCGTAGTACAGCAGGTCACCGGGTGTTTGCGGCACTAACCCGACAACGGCGCGAGCGGCAGCGGGAGCAAGCTTTTTCGTGTCCTGCCCACCGACTTGCACGATTCCGCCGGTTCGGCGCCCCGAACCCTGCCATGCCCACAGCAGTGAAGATTTTCCAGATCCATTGCGTCCCATGAGCGCGGTGATTTCGCCGAAATGTAGGTCGGTGTTAACGCCCCGCACGGCGCGAGTTTGCGGGTAATTAACGACGACGTCTCGTCCTTGCAGGACTACCTCACCCCAGGGTCGCGGTTGGGATTGTGGGCCGGCCGAGTTCGCGGCCGCATCCGAGGCGGCGCCAGGCGAGTCCTCGGCGCGCGTATCCGCCGGGCGAGCAGTCATCAGTTGGGAGCGCAGTTGCTTGGCGGCCCGGCGCGCATCGCGAATAGACAGGGGCAGCGGTGTCCAACCTGCGCGCTTTCCGAGTTGAATTATTGGCGGAGCCAGGGGCGAGTTTGCCAGTTGATCCCCTGGCGATCCGACCGTCACTTCGCCGTCTTGCACGGTGATGATTTCGTCGGCGAACTGGATGATGCGCTCTAAGCGATGCTCCGCAACAACGGCGGTAATACCCAGATCGTGGACGAGGCGCACCAGCGTGGCCAGCACCTCTTCGGCGGCGGTTGGATCCAGCGCCGAAGTCGGCTCATCGAGCACCAGGATGCGCGGGCCCGCGGTGAGGACCGAACCTATTGCCACGCGCTGCGCCTGCCCACCCGATAACGTGCTCAACGGCCGGTCGCGTAGTTCTGCGATTCCTAGTAGATCAAGGGTTTCTTCCACCCGCTTGCGCATAACATCGGGCGGTACCGCAAGCTGTTCCATCGCGAACGCGAGCTCTTCTTCGACCGTGTCCGTTACGAAACCGGCACGGGGGTCTTGGCTGACATAACCCACCACATCGGCCAAATCGCGGGGCGGGTGATCCGCCGTGCTGCGACCAGCTACGCGGACTTGGCCCGCTAGATGGCCCCCGGTGAAGTGGGGCACGAGACCGGAAATTGCTGACAAAAACGTAGTTTTTCCGCTGCCGGTTGGGCCAGTTACAAGCGCAAAGGCGCCTTCTTCGATTTCTAGATTCACGCCGCGCAGCGTTGGTTCCAAAGCCCGTGGATAGGAGATGGTCACATTTTGAAAGGAAATCATGCGGAATCACCGGCGCTCACGGTTTGTTTTATTGCGGGTTCTGGGGCTGCGGAACGGGCCGATTCGCGTGGCTGCCGGTAAAACAGGAGGGGAACTAGGGCAAGGGCAACTCCGCCCAGCGCGATCCAGGCGGGTTCGGGCCACCACGGAGGGCCCGCGGGCGCCGTCACGGTGCTCGGATCAACTTTTTGCGCAATGAAAGCGCTACTTGCCGCCAGGAGTCCAGATGCGGAAATCAAAAGCGCCGGCCCGCTCCAGGTATCGGGCCGGTAGCGGGTGCGCTGGACCGCCTTTCCGGTCAGCCACAGCGAAAGCACCGCAATTGCCACCCCGACCAGCAACATCGGTAACCCCAGCCAGGCGGGGGTTGTTCCGTCTAAAATCCCGTATACGCCCACGGTGATTGCGCTCAAACCGATGAGCACTAAAGCGGCAGTGGCGCGTCTTTTTGCCGGAGCCACGGCAGCACGCCGTCCGTAACCGCGGGTGTCCATAGCCGCGGCTAAGTGTAAAGAATTGTCGAGCGCGTCGGTCAAAACCGGAATGACTAGTCCGCGCATCATTCCCGCTCGGGCGCGTCGCGAGGGCTTTTTGCGCGCGAACTTCATGCCGGAGGAGTCTAGATCCGGGGTTTCGGTCTGTGCCCCGCGCAATTTGCGGGCCTGATTGATGCGCTGGGCGCTGGCCGCAAGTTGGGGAAAAACACTGATCGCCACAATAACTGCCGTACCAACCTCATATAGGGCGCTAGGGACTGCCTTTAGCAGTCTTTTCGGGTTCGCAAGCGAATTTGCCGCGCCCACGCACACGATCATGGTTGCAAGTCGCAGCCCGTCATAACCAGCTCCCAGCATCGCCTCGGCCGTTATGTCACCACCCAGTTGCATTCCGGCGGCCCACTGCGGCAAATGCAGTGCCGGCAGCGGAATTAGGACGGTCGCATCAGCGGGGACGTAGCCGCCAAAAATAATCCGAAATGCGAGCCGCAGCAAAACGACAAACGCGCCCACAACCAAATACGCGCGAAACGACAGGGCCCACGGCGCGCTGCTGCGGCACTCCAGCACCACGAGAGTGGCAACCGCAATGATCGCCAGCAATGTGAGCGGATTGGTGGAGCGCGCCGCCAAAACTGCTAAGCCCAGCGCCCAGATCCACCATGCTCCCGGGTGCAGTGGCCGCATCGGCACCGCTAGCTACTTTCAGGTTTTTTGGCGAAGCGATGGCGCACGAAGGCCGCACCTGCAAGTAGGACAATCGCTCCGATTGTGATTAGCGTACCTACCGGCGGGCCCGAGTTCTGTTCCTCGGCACGCACGTTTTGGGCTGTGGAATCACCCTCACGCCAGGAATCCTGCGTTGGAGTGTCGTCGTCACCCGGGGGTATTGCAGTGCCTTCTTGGGCATCCTCTTCGGCATCACTGTTTTCAGCCGTCTCTTCATCGCCAGGCTTTTCGGTCTTGGTCTCTTCGGAATCTGGAGAGTCACTTGCCGAGGGCGTGCTCGTTTCTGAATCACTGGGACTGGGTGATGAGCTGCTTGTGGACGACGACCCGGACCCGGGCTTCGACGTCGCCGATGAGGAGGGTTTCGAGGTTTTCGAATTCGACGGTTTCGGTTTCGAGGACTTCGAAGATGAGGGCTTGGGGTTCGGTTTTGATGTTTCGGTCGGTTTGGGCTTGGGTTTTGGTTTTGGCGCGGACGGGACCGCAGGGTTGACGCGCGGAGGTGGATTACTCCCCGCGCTTTTATTCTGTGAAAAAGACAAGCCGATCCAGGAGCCTTTGGCGGGAGTTTGTGAGGTAACAGAAACATTTTGGACAAATCCCCACGAACCGTTGGTGGCAGTGAAAAACGCCCAAAAAGCGTCCGCTGGCGGAGTGTCTATGCACTTCTCTCGATCCTGGCCCGGCTTTCCATCAACCCGGCAAACAAAGGCATAACCCCAACGATCAACCGGGCTTAAAGAAAAACCCGCTTGTTGAAATCCGCTGAGTGCTGAACCGCCAGACCAATCCTCCACACAGCGGGTTTTATGGCCGCCACCTAGGCCTTGAAAGTCAACTACAACATTAAGTCCGGTGTTGTCGGCGCATTTACCGTTAGTGACCTTCGCCTGAGCAGCAGGAGCGAAAAAAACAAGTAGTGCGGTAAGGATGGCTGCCAGACCAATCCTGGTAGCCATCCTGGCCGTAAGGCTCTTTTTCGTTATCAAAATAGTTCAGCCCGCAT
>JAJYRW010000175.1 GCA_021793895.1 Actinomycetes bacterium | reverse complement strand
CACGTCGATCGAACCTCCCCGCACGCCAGCTCAGATGGATCGAGCCACTCAGGGGCTCGTGCGTGGCTCTCACGGCTGGGTGGCATTTACGTCGCCGCATACCGTGCGCGCCGTCCGGGATCGTTTTGAAAACATCGGATTAGATGCACGCGTCCTTGCGGGTGTGAAAATCGCTTCGGTTGGCGGTGCCACGCTCGAAGCGCTGCAAGAGTGGGGTATCGAGCCCGACTTGAAGCCCGATGAAGATATTGATCAAGGCGTAGAAGGCCTGGCAGATTCATGGGCCGCATACGACGACATCGTCGACCCCGTTCGCGGCGTACTGGTCCTGAACGCCGAAGTCCCCACCGAACCCCTGGTTGAGTCACTGACAAAGGGCGGATGGGAAGTGGATGAGGTAGTTGCCTACCGCACCGTCCGGGCAGCTCCGCCGCCGGAAGCTGTACGTGACGGCATCAAGCGTGGACGCTATGACGCAGTTCTGTTCTCCTCCTCTTCCACCGTGCGCAACCTGGTTGGCATTGCGGGTAAGCCGCATGCCACAACTGTGATTGTGTGCGTCGGAGAAAAGACCGCGTTGACCGCCGAGGAGCACGGCCTGCGCGTTGCAGCTATTGCGGACCAGAGCGATGGTCGGGCGTTGGTGGACGCTTTGGCCGACGTGGCCCGTGAAATGCACCGCGAAGCCGAAGCTGAAGGTGTTGAACTGGTGCGGCCATCAGATCGCGTGCGACGCCGCAAGCGCTAAACCAGCAAGTTTGGTGCGCTGCCGCGAGCACTACGCCAGCGAATTTGGTGTAGTGCCGCAATGGCTAAGCCAGCAAATTGGCTGCACGGCTTAAAGCCGGCCGATTCGTGAAAGTGGGCCTCGCTATCGAAGCGGGGCCCACTTTTGCATATATATGCCCCAATACCGGCATATTTCCGGCGGCGTAAAGTACTTCCGTTTCAAATCTGCCACGCACAAAGCTATGCGGAGCCTTTGGCTCGCATACGGTGCCTTTCGCTCCACAGTGGCGGGACTCTGGACGTTTGTTCCTCAGCGTGGAGCGTTTTGCCTGCATGCGGTGCCCTTCGCTCCACAGTCGCGGGACTCTGGACGTTTGCTGCCTAACGTGGTGCCTTTGGCCAGCATGCGGTGCCTTTCGCTCCACACTTGGTTAGAGCCGAGACCGCTACGCAGCTGCTTTGGAACTTCGGGTTAGCGGCAGAAAAGTCGGGTTAACGGCAGAAATGTGTGTATGGAATTTGGGGTTTGCCGCGTGTTGATGCGGGAAAGTGGGCGTGTACATGCTTTTTAGGCATGTATGGGCTCTCTTCCTGGAAATTCACCGCGCTGTGGTGTATGTGGCGCGAAGCTTGTTAAGAATGGACGCACGAGCGCTGGCCGGACCCGGTGGCGATGTCGGGGCTGCGGGGCATCATCAACGCAAAAACGGCCAGATATATCGAAGAAAGCGGCAATGTCTCAGTTCCAAACCTGGATCTTGGGAAAAGCAACGCAGCGAGAAGCCGATAGCAGTACAGGCCGTTCTTTTCGCGCCAAAATAGCGTGGTGTTGGGATGTTCGGGTGCCTCAACCAGTTGTCACGGGCGAGGTTTACCGGCAAATCATTGTTGATGGCACCTATTTCCAAGGCTGGTGCCTGCTGGTGGCTCACAACGGATCCCATGTGATCGCCTGGCAGTGGTGTGATCGGGAAAACAAGACCGCCTGGGGCGCGCTCCTAAAACGGCTACCGGCCCCGGATGTGGTTGTCACCGACGGCGGAACAGGTCTGCGCGCGGCGTTAGACACTCATTGGAAGCCCACCAAAATTCAACGCTGCTATTTCCATATCTTGGCTGCTGTTCGTCGGCACACAACATTAAACCCCCGCCTGGAGGCGGGCAAGGAAGTTCTGGCCCTCACCGGCCAACTAATGACCGTTGACGATATGGACGGGGCCGCAACCTGGATGGGTGATTACGCCACCTGGGAAGCGAAATGGGCCTTGTTTTTGAAAGAACGCACCTATCCCAGGCTTGGAGTCCAGCGCCCGAAATGGGCTCGCCCTTCCCAAAAGTGGTGGTATACCCACCAAGAACTACGCCGCGTCCAGGGCCTCTACCGTCTTCTGATTAGAGACAAAGCACTATTCACCTGGCTCAATGACGCCTACCAGCAAAATGGCCAGCCTAGTGTTGCGCGCACCACCTCCCGGCTGGAAGGCGGCGTCAACGCCGGAATTAAACACCTCTTACGCAATCACCGCGGAATGAGCGAAAACCACGCCCGCACCGCCGTCGAATGGTATTTAAACACGCTAACCGAATTCCCCCACGACTCCTGGCGACTAGCCAAAAACCAACTGCAAAACCCCACGCAGGCCACCACTCAGGAACCAGTTGAAGAACCCCTCGGACCAGCCAAATACGACACCGGCCTCAGCGCCGAAGAAGGACTCTGGACCAGAAAAGGCTGGGCCGGCAGATACCAATGACACGCCCAAGCCATACACACATTTCTGCCGCTAAGCCGAAAAGTCCCCGTTTTAAAAAGAGCGACGGCCGCTCATCAGGGGGGGATGACGAGCGGCCGTCTAGCGATACGGAGGAATTCTGTGCCGCAGGGGGGCATGGCACAGGCCTACAACGTATCGCGGCTATGCGACGTAAAACTCAGGATTTCGGATTGAGTTGAACGTCAAGTTCAATCTTAACTTTATCGCTGACCATCATACCCCCTGCTTCGAGCGCAACGTTCCACGTTAGACCGAAGTCTTTGCGGTTGATCTCCGTAACGGCGCTGAGGCCGAGGGCAGATACGCCATACGGGTTTACGGTAACACCAAAGAACTCACCCGACAAAGTCACCGGTTGAGTCACTCCGTGGATGGTTAAATCGCCATCCATTTCGAATTCTTCAGCGTCGGGGCGCAGTGCGGTGGACTTGAACGTCCACACCGGAAACTTCTCCACATCGAAGAAATCAGCGGAGCGCAAATGTTCATCGCGGCCCTCATTACGGGTGTGAACTGAGGCGGCCTGAACTTCAGCGACAACTGAGGATTCTTCAATTGTTTCCCCAATGGTCACGGCGCCCGAAACCTCATTAAATGTGCCCCGGACGCGGGAAAGACCCATGTGCCGGACGCTGAAACCAGCCTCAGTGTGCGCGGGGTCAACGACCCATTCGCCAGCAGATACGCCTTGTGGAAGCGGTGTACTCAATTTGTCATCCTCTCTTCGGGCACGTTGCCCGTGCTCATCTTCAGTTCATCGGGCAGGACGCCCGCGCCTATCTTCAGGTGGTGGGGCAGGTTGCCCGCGGTTTCCTTCAGATCTTCGGGCAAACCGCCTGTGATCGTCTCCAGGCTGTGCGCCTAAAGCCAAAGTAGTTGAAAGTTGTACTAAATACAGTAGCATTAGAACATCGGCGCGTCCACGGATGCGAAGCAAGGACGAAAAAGAAGCTCCGGGTGTGCCAAAAACATGAAGCTAAAAATCAAAAACGTGAAGACAAAAAATACTGAAACGCGACCTGGTTGGGCGGGGCCCCACACCTTCGCCGGCTCGAAAGCGGTTATTGTTAACTGATCTCGACCAAGCGGAGCCAGCGCCCAAATAGGCGCCACCGCCAAGGACGCGAGCGGACCGGAATTGCGTCGAACCGGCGTGCCAGCACCCTGTGGGCTGCAGCGCCACGCGGACCCAGCGCGCCGCAACAGGGCGCCGCACACCATGCGGGGCGAAGGGGGCCGATGAAACTAGATTGGGGTTGGAGATGTCGAAAGTTGCAGCGAACGAGGTTCCCTGGCTGACCGAGAGCGAGGATGCGGCATGGCGCGCCTATCTCAAAGGCGTTGCCCAACTCACCAACGAACTCAACCGACGCCTAGAGGAATCGGCGCAGCTTTCACTATCCGAGTACGAAATCCTCGTCCGCCTATCGGAAAACCCTGATCAAGAAATGCGGATGTCTGACCTGGCTGACTCGGTGTTTCAAACGCGCTCGCGATTAACCCACACGGTACGCCGGCTTGAAGAGCGCGGAATGGTCTTGCGCATGCAGTGTTCCGAGGATGGCCGCGGCATCAATTGTCGCCTTACACCCCAGGGGCTACAACTCATAGTTGATAGCGCGCCCCAGCACGTCCGTGATGTGCGCGAGCTGCTTATTGATGCGGTAACTCCCGAAGATTTAGCCGCTTTTCATCGCGTTATGACCATGGTTGCACAGCGCAGTAAGGCAAGCGACCAAGCCGCGGCTCCGGGGTGTTAATTGATTTGGGACACTAGTCCCATGTCGGAATCTTCCCAGCCGCTCGACCCCGGCTCAATTTCCACACCGCATACCGTCCGCGCCGACGAAGTGCCCGTTCGCACGACGGTGCACCTGATGCGCCACGGCGAGGTCTACAACCCAGAAGGCATCCTTTACGGTCGGCTGCCCGGCTATGTTCTCAGTGACCTCGGGCATGAGATGGCGCGGC
>JAJYRW010000174.1 GCA_021793895.1 Actinomycetes bacterium | reverse complement strand
GCAAAATTTCCATTTTGAACAGTTTGGTGGCGTAACCTACTTCGCCGCTTCCTGGTCGGCAAGGAAGAAGGCCGCCAATTGAGTTCCGGCCCCTTACAGCGCGTAGTTGCATTTGTCGGACAAACCGCCACTGGCAAATCCGACCTCGCCATTGAGCTAGCACGCCAAGTAGATGGCGAGATCGTTAACGCGGATGCCATGGCGCTTTATCGCGGCATGGACATCGGCACCGCAAAAGTTCCGCCCCAGGAGCGCCAGGGAGTTCCCCATCACCTCTTCGATGTTCTGGACGTCTCCCAAGAGGCATCGGTTGCGATTTATCAACAGCAGGCCCGCGCGGCAATTGACGCCATTCGCAATCGAAATAAGACGGCAATCCTGGTTGGCGGATCGGGACTATATGTGCGCGCCGCCCTGGACGAGATAGATTTCCCTCCCACCGATCCCCACCTGCGCGCCTGGCTCTATGAGCGTGTTGAAGTTGAGGGGCTCGAAGTGCTGTACCGGGAACTAGAAAAAAAAGATCCAGCCGCAGCGGCAACAATTCAACCGCGTAATGACCGGCGCATTGTGCGCGCACTTGAAGTCATTACGTTGACTGGAAAACCCTTCGCAGCCTCTTTACCGACGCCAAAGTATGTCTATCCGACCGTCCAAATTGCACTTACACTCGACCAGGTTGAACTCGACAAGCGCATCGAGCATCGCGTTGATCAAATGTGGAACAAGGGCCTGGCATCGGAGACCCAATCCCTTTTAGCAGCCGGACTCGCCACTGGTCCGACAGCTGCGCGGGCAGTTGGCTACGCCGAGACGATGCGATATCTCAGTGGTGAACTAAACGCGGAGGAAACCCGCGCGCTAATTGCACAAAATACGCGACAACTGGCGCGCCGCCAGCGGCGGTGGTTTGCCCGCGACGACCGCGTGATTTACCTGCCAGCCTTCAGCACGGTTGCTCAGGTGCAGTCGGCAATTGCAACTGCCTAATTGCCGATTAGCTGCCCCGCTTGGCGATTAGCTACCGCCTAACTGCGACCCCTGGCGCCTAGCTACCGCGCTGTTTCTTGGGGGCGGTGGCGCTAGTTACGCGGTTTGACCTGCAGAACACGAAAACCCTTGGCGCTTCCGGCGCCCTCAACTTCCCAAGTTTGGGCTAACCACCGGTGAAGTGAGTCCGCACCCAGGTGGCGTTGAATTACCAGCCAAGCCTCGCCGTCCGTAATTAACCTTCCAAGCCACTGGGAGACGAGTTCTTGGAGCGCGGCTTTGCCGATGCGGACGGGTGGGTTGGACCATATGGTGGCGAATTCGACGTCAGTGGGCACCTCATCGGGCGTGCAAGCGGTTATATTTTCGATGCCGGCGCGCTGCGCGTTCTGCCGGACGATTTCTACCGCGCGGGTGTTGACATCTACCGCCCAGACATGCGCGCGGGGCGATTCGAGGGCCATTGTGAGGGAAATTGGTCCCCAGCCGCAGCCCAGATCGAGCAGATTGCCTTCTTGCGCTGGCGCTGGAACTTTTCGTAGTAGTACGCGGGTACCCAAATCGACGTGATCGGGCGAGAAGATTCCAGCGGCGGTGACCAGGTCTAGTTCCCGGCCCGCAAGTGTTACTCGCAACTCGCGTAGATTCTGCGCACTTAAGGGCTCGGAGCTGAAATAGTGCTGCGCCGGTCGGTGCGGCGCGCCCGAAGGCGGAGGGGAACTCTCGTGGCCATTGTCCTTCACTCCACTAGCGTAGCGACCCGCCCACGCCTCTTGCTATGGCTGCCAAGATGACCCGCCGCAGCCACTCGCTATATCCGCCAAGAAGTGGGATAATTGCAGTACAAAATCGTTGACAGAAAGCAGGAAATGACCCCATCTGGATCCAGTGAAAATGAACGTCGCGCCCGCGCAGTGGTAGACCGGGTGCTCGCCCGAGCTGGAACCGCTCTCGATGAGCAAGACAATATCGACCGCTCCTACGACGGGGAACAGTTCGAGCGCGAGGAACGCTCCGCACTGCGGCGGGTAAGTGGATTGTCCACCGAGCGCGACGATGTGCAAGATGTCGAGTATCGCCGCTTGCGTCTGGAGCGCGTCATATTGGTGGGGTTGTGGGGCAAGAGTTCCTATCAAGAGGCCGAGATTTCCCTGCGAGAACTTGCTGCGCTGGCCGATACCGCGGGTTCGGTCGTGCTCGATGGGATTTTGCAGCGCCGGCCCCTTCCCGATACGGCGACGTACTTGGGGTCGGGAAAGGCACGTGAATTGCGCGAGCTCGTTGCCGCCAACGACGTGGATACGGTCATCGTCGATGAGGAACTCACCGCTTCGCAGCGGCGCGGGTTAGAAGACATCGTCGATGCGAAAGTCATTGATCGCACGACGCTAATTTTGGATATTTTTGCCCAGCACGCCTCCTCACGGGAGGGTAAGGCGCAGGTCGAACTCGCCCAGCTTGAATATCTATTGCCGCGGCTGCGGGGCTGGGGTGAGTCAATGTCCCGACAAGCTGGTGGTCGCGTTGCCGCGGGAGCTGGAATTGGTTCACGCGGCCCAGGTGAAACAAAAATAGAACTGGATCGGCGCCGAATCCGAACCCGGGCGGCTAAATTGCGGCGCGAGATCGCAGCCATGCAACCGGCGCGGGAAACTAAGCGGTCCTCGCGCCGCCGTAATGCGATTCCTTCGGTGGCAATCATGGGCTACACCAACGCTGGCAAGTCTAGTGTTTTAAATCGCCTTACCGGGGCAGGTGCGCTGGTGGAAAACGCTCTTTTTGCGACTCTAGATCCGACTGTGCGCCGCTCACACACTCCCGATGGCCGCGTCTTCACCCTTACCGACACCGTTGGGTTCGTGCGGCGCCTTCCCCACGAGTTAGTCGAGGCATTCCGCTCTTCTTTGGAGGAGGTGGAATACGCCGACGTCCTGCTCCACGTTGTTGATGTCTCTCATCCGGATCCGAAGGGCCAGATTTCGGCGGTGCGCTCGGTAGTTGCCGATATGCTCCAGCCCGACGTTCCAGAAATTATCGTGCTTAATAAGGCCGATATTGCTGATCCCGAGGCGGTGGCGCAAATGCGAGCCGCTGAACCGGAGGCAGTATTGATTTCGGCTGTGACGGGGGCCGGTTTCCCAGAGCTGACTCAGCGGATTGCAGATGAGCTGCCCCGCCCAGAGGTCGACGTGGATTTGGTCGTCCCTTATGACCGGGGAGACCTAGTCCACCGGGCCCACGAGGGAGGCGAGGTCGATAGCGAGGAGCACCTGGCCACCGGGACGCGGCTAATTGCGCGGGTAGATGCCCCGTTAGCGGACGAGTTACAAGAAGTAGCTGTGGGTAACCAGTCCGCCTCTTAAGTTTGTGCGTAGTCTTGGGCCCGTGAGTGCCACCACTGAAGATTCCACCCCGGCTTCGGCTCAGCCCAGCGATTCCCAAACCGCGCGCGCCGCACACTCCGAGGAGTTGGCGGCAGCCGGTTCAGTGGAGGCACTGCTGCAAAAGGCTGTGGGTCACCTCGGGGGAACGCATCGGGCGGGGCAGGCGCAGATGGCCGAGTCGGTTGCGGATGCGATGCAGGACGGCGTCCATCTCCTGGTGCAGGCCGGCACCGGCACGGGCAAATCGCTGGGATACCTAGTTCCCGCACTGCGCCACGCTCTGAACGAAAATGAGCGGGTAATCATTTCGACCGCCACACTGGCGCTGCAGCGACAACTGATGCTGCGCGATATTCCCTTAGTTACGCAAGCACTTGGCAAAGAACTGGGCCGGCCGGCCCAGATCACGCTTTTAAAAGGGCGGCAAAACTACGTCTGTAAGCACAAACTGCACGGCGGCATGCCTCAGGAGCCCGATGGGCTGTTCGATATGGAACCAGCCGCCGAAGAAGCGTCGGAAGAGCCCAGCGAACTTGGCGCCGAGGTTATGCGATTGCGCCAGTGGGCCCAACAGACGCAGACGGGGGACCGCGACGATCTAGTCCCCGGCGTGAGTGAAAAAGCCTGGCGGCAGGTGTCTGTTTCGGCCCTGGAGTGTTTGGGGGCGGCGAAGTGCCCGATGGCTGCGGAGTGTTTTAGCGAACAGGTACGAAGCGATGCCCAGTCAGCCGATGTGGTGGTGACAAATCACGCCATGCTGGCTTTGTCGACCACGGGCGAAAACTCGGTCCTGCCCGAACATGAAGTGGTTATCGTCGATGAGGCACACGAACTTACCCAGCGGGTGACGGCAGCTGTTACCGGGGAGTTATCTGCTTCGGCCGTTGCGACTGCCGCGCGGACAGTTCGCCGGCATGCCGGGCTGCCCACGACGGATTTGGACGCCGGGGCCCAGAGCCTGGCATCGGCGCTTGACAAGACCCCGGCTGGTTGGCTGCAAACGGGTCTACCCGCCGAAACAGCCGAGGCGGTTGCGGCGATACACACCGCCACGCGGGAACTGATGAGCATCGTGCGAGCTGATGATAAGCCCGCTTCGGAGCAGAAAGATCGGA
>JAJYRW010000173.1 GCA_021793895.1 Actinomycetes bacterium | reverse complement strand
GATCTTGCGGCACCTCTAAAGTAAAATGACTTGAGAAATAACGCGTTTAGGACGACCTCGACGCCATAATCAATCGCTGGGACGGCCCGCAAAACGAGGTACAAACCCGTGGCCGTCTTGTCAATCAGTGCGTTTGCTTCGGCAACTTCCATCCCCGTAATTTTTGCTCTCCTCGCGGGCATCATTGCGCTAGTCGCGGCCTGCGCGCTCGCCGTGATGCGGCAGGCAGAGCATCTCGCACGGCAACTGGGCGAACCATACGGAACGCTCGTATTGACGCTGTCAATCGTTTTGATTGAAGTTGTTTTGATCTGTGCCGTGATGCTGGGGCCCGGAAAACACGTCACTATCGCTCGTGACTCGGTCATGGCAGTGGCAATGATTATTTTGAACCTCGTGGTTGGCCTGTCGCTCATCATTGGCAACAGACGCCACAGCGCTTTGCAGCCAAACCGGACCGGCGTGGCGAGCTATCTCGCGGTGCTTACCGCCCTACTAGCTGCTTCCTTTGGCATACCGGCCTTCATTTCGGAAACCGGCAGCTATTCCCCGGCTCAAGCCTTGGTCGTATTGATCGCAACGATCTGTCTCTACGGGTATTTTCTCGGTCTTCAAATGGATCGGAATCGGGCAGATTTCCAAGAGATATCCCGGTCAGCAGTGGAACCGAAAGAAGTTGATGTGAAGGTGACTAGGGGGCTGAAGGTGCGCGGCGTCGTCCTAAATAATAAGCAGGAAGTGACACTGCGAGCAGCCCTTCTTGTTGGTGCCGCGATACCAATCGTTTTCGCCTCGCAACCCATGGCGGCCCTGCTGGATGAGGGGCTGGCGCGTACGGGAGCACCACCGGCCCTGTCGGGTGTGCTCATTGCTGGAATTGTGTTTTTGCCCGAAACGCTAACGGCTTTGCGGGCTGCCGCCGCCGGCGAGATACAGCGTGTGAGCAATCTGTGTCACGGCGCCCTGGTATCGACGGTGGGGCTCACGATCCCAGCAGTATTGGCGATCGGCTTACTGACAGGGCAGCTCGTCGTATTAGCGCAGACTCCAGCAAGCCTGATGTTGCTCGCCGCCACTTTGATCGCGTCGTTCGCCTCATTTATGGCTGGGCAAATCAGGGCGATATTTGGCGGAGTGCACTTGATGCTGTTTGCGCTTTATATCGTGACGATCCTTGCTTGATTCCGCGTGCAGTTGGTGAGAATTTGAGATGCCTTCCAGCGCGGACTTGATCTTCAGTGCCCAGTGTCGTAATGTAGTCCTGGCGACGCGGGGTGGAGCAGCTCGGTAGCTCGCTGGGCTCATAACCCAGAGGACGGAGGTTCAAATCCTCCCCCCGCTACCAATACAAAATTCCCGGACAGTCTTAGAGGCTGCCCGGGAATTTTATTTCTACTTCGAACTCTTGCGCACTGGATGACCGCTAGCGACTGAAATCCGGTTGAACGCGTTGATGAGGATCGTGGTCCATTCCAAAACGGCGATTTGTTCCGTGGACAGAACTTGTGCGACCTCTGCGCCTAAAGCGTTGCGATCTAGCGCCGGGTCAATGACCGTCAACGATTCAGCAATACTCAAAGCGGCCCGCTCGACCTCATTGAAAATCGTCGTATCCCGCCACGCCGGCAGGGCGTCGACCTTCTCCTGCTCCACTCCGGCCCGCAGCGCAGCCGGTGCGTGAATGCTTAAGCAGGTGGGGCAAGCATTTAACTGGGAAACTCGAAGGTTGACCAATTCCAACAGCGCAACAGAAATATCGGCTGCCTTGGCAGCTTTGCGATTGTGGGCAACGGCCTGGACAAGACTTTTATAAATCTCGGGATGCGTCTTGTCGATGTAGGGGCGAACCTCGCGCATATTTAAACTCCTCGTCTTTAGAAGCGACTCTATTAGTGCCAACCCAGTTGCGGAGCAAGTAATTCCACTTCCCAGTTGTAGAGCAAGTAATTTCGCGGCGCGTTGGCACGGGCGGTGAGCGTGCATTCGCAGAAAAAACGGCCGTGGTCGGTAGGGTGACCTGCATGACAGCTTCTGCCGGCGCGGGTATGCCGCTGCGTAATTACCGATTACATCGATATGTCAACGCGTTTTGCCCCCACTGCCACGAAGAAAATCCGGACCAGCCGCTGGCAGAAGTGCAACGGCTTTCGGGTTGGTTAGCAGATCGGGACGGTGTGGTGTGGCTGGAGCGGGGGTGCCGTGAGCACGGTCTGGTGCGCACCCTTTATGACGAGTCCGCTGAAATTCTGACCTATCTCGAGCAGTGGACGGCGCCCACTAAGGAACATCTTCCCGATGTGCAAGGCAACTTCAAGCCGGTGCCGGAGGCCTATGAGGATGGCTTACCGGAAATGCAAACCCAGCACACATGCATTCTTTTAGAAGACATCACCGATCACTGCAATTTGCAGTGCCCGACCTGTTTTGCTTCTGCCAGCCCCGCGCTAGCGAACGTCGCGCCATTGCAAGAGGTTCTTGATTCGATCGATGCGCGGTTGGAGAAGGAAAACGACCGGTTGGACGTCGTGATGCTCTCGGGTGGCGAGCCCACGTTGTATCCCTACCTGGAACAACTCCTGGAGCACCTAGTCGCCCGGCCGATCGTGCGGATTTTGATCAACACGAACGGTTTGCGCATCGCGAAAGACGACGAATTTGTGGGCGTGCTTAAAAAGCATCGAGAACGTGTTGAGATTTACCTCCAATTCGACGGTGAGTCGGAAGAAGCCTCACGTCACCACCGCGGCGGAGACATTCGCAGGTTCAAAGATCAAGCCATCGACCGGTTAGCCAAATCCGGCGTGTTTATGACTTTGACCATGACCGCGGCGCTGGGCGTGAACGACGATGAGATCGGTGCGGTGATCAACCGCGCCAAGGAAACCCCCTATGTAGGTGGGGTAACCATTCAGCCAGTTTTTGGCTCGGGACGCTCCGCGGGAGTTGACCCGCAAGATCGGCTTACCCATACGGGCGTCCTTGCGCGGTTGGGGCCGCAGACGAACGGCGAAATAACGTGGCAAGATCTCACTGCGCTGCCGTGCAGCCACCCGCACTGCTGCTCCGTTGGCTATTTTCTAAAAGATGATTCCAACCAGTGGCAATCCCTGGTGGCACTCATCGGGCATGACCGGCTCAAAGAGTTCCTCGATATAAACCCCGACGTTATCGCCAACCGCATTGCGGACTCCGACTTCAACAAGGAGGTGCGCGAGGTTGTTAAAAGTTCCCTAATGGACCTGCTGAGCGAACAGTCATCACTCTCACACCCGACCATGGTTGATATCTGGCGCGATATTTGCGTGAACTGCGATCTGGGCATTGGAACGCTGACCACATTGGCGGCATCCAAACTTCCCGGACAGCATCAGCGCATGCGCCGCATGCTGGCTGAGCGCGTATTGCGCATCACCATTAAGCCCTTCATGGACATCAACACCATGATTGAAGAGCGACTCATTCAGTGCTGCGTCCACGTGGCCACCGTCAACGAAGAGACCTCTAACCATCAGTGCGCGCCTTTTTGCGCGGTGCAGGCGTGGAAGCCACTTTCCGACAGCCGCATTTCTACCGCAACGGGGCAGCGCCAACTATCCCTGCGAGCGCTATGAACAACACCGAATTCGACTACTCCCAGCTCAATCAGCGAGACGAAACGGTTGCGGACCCCCACCCGCCCTTCGACCCGCTGCGCCTGTGCGTATTTACGACGATTGCGATCATTGCCGCACTAACGGGACCACTTGCCGTCCTTACTTTTGGTCTCATCGCAATCAGCGGTTACATAAAAGCCCGCCGCGGTGGATTAATGCGCTCGCGCTGCAAACTGGGCGATACGCGCGTTGTTTTGGCATACCTGATCACTGTTACGGTTTTGGCCGCGGTGGCGATACCGTTTTGGGTCAAGCTGTGGATGGGAGTTTGGAGCTAACACATGTATCCCACGCTGCAAGACCTGATCGAGTGGGCGCCGCCGATTGATACGCACGCATTTTTTGTGGCGCTGGGGGTTGGCGCCGGCGGGCTGATTTTCATCATTGAAAAGCGGCGGCGGGGCGTGGAAGACCATCGCATTGCCTACGTGGTGTTGGGAGCGCTTCTTGGAGCGGCGATTTTTGCCCGTCTTGGCACGTGGTTGCAGCACCTAGATATGTCGAAGAATGCCTCGTTTGCCGAACAGATGATGACCGGCAACGCCTCGATTTTGAGCGGGCTGTTTGGCGCCTGGCTGGGCGTGCACGTGGCCAAGATGATCGTGCGATACCCAGACCGGACGGGTGATTTATTTGCGCCGGCGGTGGCACTGGCGATGGTGATCGGGCGGATCGGCTGTCTACTGACCGAGCGCCCCGGCACCCCAACGGGCGGGGGCTGGGGAATTATGTTGGATCCGGCTGCCGCCATGCGGGTGGGATCGCCCGCAAATACCGGCCTGCACCCCAGCTTCGTATACGAGATTATTTTTCATGCCATTGCCTTTGGCCTGCTGTGGTTTTGGCTTCGACACCGCG
>JAJYRW010000172.1 GCA_021793895.1 Actinomycetes bacterium | reverse complement strand
GATTCACATCCGTTTGCTCAAGCGGGATCCCTGCCCATTCGATGGCTGTCCGAGCCAGGATCGCAACAGCCGCATCGTGGAGCACAATTTTGCGGTCTGCACCGTTGCCGCGCTCGTGCCACTGGCTTTTTGCCTGTTCCCAGTGCCGGGTAAAGATGTCGGAAAGACGGGCAAGCTCCCCCTCGTCAGTCAGCAATTTTACGAACATTGCCTTGCGGTGCATATGACGAGCACCGTCCAACGCCTGGACGCTATTGCGGTCTTGCAAAAGGTGCACGACGGATGGCGGCATCGCCCCTTGACGGGTGAATCGATCCCCGCCGTAAAACATTCCGGCCGCGTTCGCGCCGCGCAAAAACGTCATGGGCAGACCGCCCAAGCGGGTTCGGAACGCATCAGTGCCCAGCCGTTCAAAACGGTTCAGGCCGAAGCGATACCCATCAGAAAGGAAGGCGATCGTTGCGTCCCCATGCGTCTGTTCCATATTTCGATCACAGCACGGGCCTGCCCGACCAGCAACACGAAACGTACAGCGCCAGCAACCAGGAGCGCGACCGAGCGATTTGTAGATGCCTCGCCGCCCGCCCGCGCTCCTGCCCGGTCGTGGGGTGATCAATTCCGCTTTACAGTGACAACAAAGCGAAGGGAGACCCGTTACCGTGCAGTCCACCACCGCGGATGTCCCGCGCAGCGATAGGAAACGAGCGCCATGGTCGCGACGAGTTGGAACGACCGCCCTAGCAGTTTTTGTTGCCGCCGGTGCCGCTGGTTTTCTGGGTGACTCAGTGCAAACGAAAAGCGCAGAAGAAGCCGGGTACACCCTGACGTTGACTTACCCGCGGGTGAGCCGCTCCGGACTGGACGTGCCTTGGAAACTCGATATTGCAAGCACGCAACCACTGCCCAAGCAAGTAGTCGTGGCAGTAACCGGTGAATACTTCAACATCTTCGAAGAACAGGGCTTAGACCCAAAACCAGAAAGCCAAGCCGCGGACGGCGAAATGGAATATTGGACGTTCAACACCGCCGGCGGAAACGACATCTCGATCAGCGTTGATCACTACGTGGAACCGGGTGCCATGACCGGCTCGTCCGGAACAGTTGGCCTCTACATCGACGGGGAATTAATCGCACCCCTTGACTTCACTACCAGCATGCTTCCTTAGGGAGAACCATGGAAATCGTCCTCCGCGCCGTAATCATCTTCCTATTCCTTTGGGCCATCACGCGCGTGGTTGGCCGCTCGACGCTGGGGGAACTCAGCTCATTTGAACTCATCTTGTTCGTCACCATGGGCGACCTAGTCCAGCAGGGGGTGACGCAGCAGGATTATTCAATGACCGCAGCCATGCTCGCAGTTGGAACATTTGCGCTGCTAACCATTGCGCTGTCGTGGCTCAATGTGCGTTCCCGCCGCACGCGCCGTCTCATTCACGGGCGACCCGTAATTATCTTCAACAACGGGGAGCCCCGCGACGAGGCGATGCGCCAAGAACGCGTCTCATTCGCGGATTTTTATGCCGCTGCCCGCCAGCAAGGAATCGAACACCTTGAAGACGTGCGTCTAGCCGTCCTCGAGGCCAATGGGCAGATCTCCTTTTTCACTAAAGACGCCGCATCTGAGGGTGCACCACCACAACCGCCGGGCGGGTAACTAGGGCCAATAACCGGTTCGTGGTGGTAAATCCGTGCGCGGCAGCTCACCTCCAAAATCCTGATTTTGGACGGCGCCTGTCAGTATTCGAAGCTGTCGTCACCTTCATCTGCCTCATCGGGAGGAACGATATGCATGCGCCGTGCCAGGCGGATCACCGGGCGCAGGAGAAAATCGATACTTCCTAGAAGAAATAGCGTGATCGCAATATTTTCCAGGCTACTGAAGAAAAACAATATGCTGCCGGCGGTGAAAAATATGCCGATAAAAATATCGTTCAGGATGGACAGCGCTTCATAGCGGTGATTGAGCACGAAAACGCGCCGCTTACCCCCGATACGAATCCGCGGGTTGTCATCATCGTGTTTCCCAATAAGGCGCATCTTCCCACTATGGGCGCTGCGCGTGCCTCGCACCACTGGACCACAGATTCCTCCCGCACCCACCAGACCGCAGATTGGACGGACTTAAAAGGAGTGGTGCGAGGCGCCGTCCAAAATTAATAAATTCTGTTCCGGTCGTGGTGATGAGCAAACCGTTTTAAGGTGACTAAACGTCCACACACGGAGGATTCCATGGTCAACAACTTGCAGGTCACCCCGCAAACAAGTGCGAAGGCCGCTGCCCTTTTTCCTCCGGCGCGATTTGATGCCCGCGGGCCCGTGAGCGGCCAGCTCTTGACCGCGCTTCGCCAGCCAACTGCCGCGGCAACGGAAACACTGATCGGTTTTGACGATGCGGTGGAATCGGCAGTGGCGCATGCACCAGATATTGCGCGCGACGATGACCTGCAGTTAACCCTTTTGGTGTTACAGGGACTGCACTATGGCGGGCTGGTTGCGACGGACGATGCGTGGGAGTGGGACCCGCAATTGACGGCCGCGCGGGTGGCGATTGAGCGCGGATTTGAGCGCCATTTACGCCGCGATGTGCCGGTGCCGACGCTTCCAGAGGTTAATGCCGAGGCGATTGCGGCCGCCCTATTTGAGCTAACAAAGCCGCAGCCGGGGCCGAGCGTTCCGCGGTTTATTGCGAAGAAAGCAAGCGATGAACAGGCCCGAGAATACGTGGTGTTGCGCTCGATTTACACGCTGAAAGAGGCGGATCCGCAAACGTGGGCGATTCCTCGACTCACGGGCCGGCCGAAAGCGGCGCTGGTGGAGATTCAAACCGATGAGTATGGCGGCGGGCGCCCGGAGCGGGTTCATTCGCAGATTTTTGCGCGGCTCATGCGGCGGCTCGGCCTGGACAATACATATGGGGCATATCTGGATTTTATTCCCGCGCTCACGTTGGCATCCTTCACAATGATGGGCATGTTCGGGATGAACCGGCACTTACGCGGGGCGATGGCGGGACACTACGCGGCCTATGAAATGACGTCATCGCTGCCCAATAAGTTTTTAGGCGATGGTTTCCGGCGCCTGGGGTATGGAGCGGAAGAAACTGACTATTTTGACGAGCACGTCGAAGCTGATGCCGTCCACGAGCAGATCGCCGGAAGGGGCTTGGCCGGTGGGCTCGCAGAGGATGAGCCCGCACTCTTGGCTGATGTGATGTTCGGTGCGAATACATCGCTCATGGTTGATGGCTGGGGAGCGCAGGAAACTTTGGAAGCGTGGGAGGCCGGACGGTCTGCGTTGCGCGACGGCGAGAAGTTTTGGCGTGGCGGCGCGGCTAGTAGCGATGCGGGGGCGGATGGCCGAAACAACTTTAGCGCCGAACGCTTTAGCTCCGACGACAGAAATGGTGAGATTTATGGACGAGCCTGAAATCGTGGCGTGTGTCGACGGCCCGCTACTAGTACGGGGAGACGTGGATTTAGTTTCTTCGACCGGAGAGCCGATTCCGCGGCGGCGATCCACAATTGCGCTGTGCCGCTGTGGCGCCTCAACGATTAAGCCGTTTTGCGATGGCTCACACAAGGTTGTTGGTTTTCAAACCGAGCCGGACGGGGGCGCTGCGAGGAATGGAGCGACGTCGGATAGCTCTTCGTCGGACGGGACTGTGTCGCAGGGCGGCAAAACGGGTTAACGGCCCTTCTTCTATAAGCGCGCCCTGAGGGATTCGAACCCCCAACCTTCTGATCCGTAGTCAGACGCTCTATCCGTTGAGCTAAGGGCGCACGGCGTTTGAAGCCAACGTTAAAGATACCCGGTTCTAGCAATGAATCCCAAACCGGGGTCATGTGATGAGACCCACAGGGCTAAACCCGGCAAAGACGTGCGCAAGAGCCAGATTTTATGGTCCCGGGCGTGCGATCGAGCCGGACACGCAACAGGGACGAGGTCACGCTGCCGCACAGCACAAAACCCCCGGCAGCCGCAGCTTTGGCCACGCCCACCGGGGGTCTATATGCGGAGGCGACGGGATTCGAACCCGTGAGGGAGTATCACTCCCAACCCGCTTAGCAGGCGGGCGCCTTAAACCGCTCGGCCACGCCTCCTGATTAATGCACCTGCAAGAGTATCGGCAACGCTTATGCCAGAGCAAAACGCCCGGCACTTTGCGCCAAACAACCCCTACCGCTCGTGCGGACGCGCCTGGCGCAGCGGATCCAGCATTTCCGTCAGCTGCTCTTCGGTCAAGAGCCCCCGCTCGACGGCCAACTCCGCCACGGGACGGTGCGATGCCAGCGCGTCTTTGGCGATCTGCGACGCCAGGTCATAGCCCAAAACAGTGTTCAGCGCGGTAACTATTCCCACGGTTTGATCCAGGTGGCGCGCCATCACGTCCGGGTTGACGGTGATGCCGTTGATGCAGCGCTCGGTTAAGACGCGCAGTGCAGCCGCCAGGTGCGTGATTTGCTCAACATTTGCCTTCACCACGACGGGCTCGAACGCGTTTAACTGCAGTTGCCCACCCTCGGCCGCCATC
>JAJYRW010000171.1 GCA_021793895.1 Actinomycetes bacterium | reverse complement strand
GACCACGAGCGCAACTTCGGCGCCGCCGCGCCAAAAGCCAATTACTGAGACGGCTGCGGCCATGGACAGGCCTAACAGGAGCGCCACGGCCAGCTCTTTGCTTAGCATTTTCACCCAGTCGCGGGTGTGGGCCTGGCCGGTAGCCAGCGCTCGGACCATCAGCGTGGCGGACTGGGAGCCGGCGTTGCCGCCGGAGTCGATAAGCAGCGGGAGGAAAAATACTAGAGCCACTACCTGCTCAATGAGGTTTTCGTAGTAGGCGATTCCCGCACCAGAAAAGATGTTGCCGAAAACGAGGATGACCAGCCAGCCGACGCGCGAGCGGTAAAGGAGCCAAATGGAGGCGTCCTTCATCGTGGTTTTTAGGTCAGTGGCCGCGCTCATGCGCTGAAAATCTTCAGTGGTTTCGGTGGCCATGATTTCGGCCGCTTTTTCTGCAGTGATGACACCGCGCAGTGAACCAGCGTCGACGACGGGCAGCGCTTTAATGTCGTGTTCATAGAGGTGGTTTGCGGCTGCCTCGCGATCCACCGTTGGCTCAACACTGGTTGATACCGGGTTGGCGATTTCGCGCAGGATTGAACGCGGATCGGCCGTGATGAGTTCGTGGAATGACAGCACCCCAATGAGTTTTTCGTCCTCGTTGAGCAGATAGAGATAAGACGTGGCCTCGGGGTGGCGAGACTGGGCGCGCAACTGGGTAATGCCGGTTGCAGCATCCAGATTCGCTGGGAGCCACAGGAAGTTTGGGGTCATGGTTGCGCCGGCAGACTCGGCAGGCCAGGACAGCAACTCGTCGACCGCTTCGCGATACTGGCTGGGCAAGAGAGAAAGAATCAGGTTCGCCCGGTCATCATCCATATTGCGCAGGGCATTGGCAGTGCGATCGTAGTTCAGCGCTGCCAGCAGTTCGACGGTGTCCGATTCGGATAGCGCCCGCACGGCGTTAGAAATATCGCGGGAGCGCAGCGATTCGAGCAACTGAGCCATAGCGGTTGTGCCAACGGTGCGCCAAAGCGTGATGAACTGTTCGAGGTCAAGATCGCGCAGCTGCTCCCGGCGGATGGAGCGCGACGTATTTTTAATCCACTGACGCAGTTCGCGGCCGTTAGAAATATCGACCAGTTCGGTGCGCTGGGCAGCCAAGATCGTGGAGTCTTGCATGGGAAGTCCTTGAAATTTTCAGGCGTCACTAGCGGCCCGGTTCTGGGACTTCCCAGCTTTCGGCGCGTGACGGAAAAGGGGCGTTGCGGTTATGCGGAAGTGGCGCTACTGCGCAGGGCTAAGTGGCCACAACTTCGAGATCGGCTCTTCAAGTCGCCACCTCCTACAACTTCACGCCCGCCCGACGGAAACGGGCACGCGCCAGCACCACACAGAAATGATGCTGTGTCTCCTCCACGTCAGAGCTTTGGCACTGTGCGACGTAATCGCGTGGCAGCGAAAACTGATTATCAGCAATAGCCACTTTGAGTGGGCCCTTAAGCCGAGCCAACTTGTCCTAGCCCGCCGCAGTCTCTCGACCAGCGCCAGACCAGTGGCCTGTGTTCGCACAGTAGCCTCACCGAACGAGGACTACCTCTACTAGACCTATCCGGTTCGCCGGCCCAAGTCAAACTGCGCCGCGATGGGACAGGGCGGCTGCGCGGCGGTCGGGTAGGGAGGCTGCGCGAGCGGCGAGAGGTGGGCGGGACGCTCTAACCGCCGCCCACCCACCGGTACCCCTCCGCGTGGTGGAGGTCTCGGCTAACCCCGCGTGCTAGATATCTCGGCGTTTACGTACCCGCACCGCAATCAGTGCGCCAATCAAAATCATGACCAATCCGATCGCAATGATCGGACCCACAGTCGAGCCGGTTCGCGGCAGATCCTGTGCCGGGGCCTTATCTGTGCCCTCGCTGCCATCGCCGTCCTGCGATCCGTCGTCCCCGTCGGAGCCATCGGAGTCGTTCCCATCGCCAGGCGGATCGGTGGGATCCGGGTCACTGGGGTCTGGATCAGGATCGCTCGGATCTGGTTCCGGGTCGCTCGGGTCAGGATCCGGGTCCGGGTCACCCGGTTCCGGGCCCGGATCGGGGTCTTCATCGTCCACGGCCGGCGTGACCGTAACGTTCGCAACTGCCCGCGGGGAGTCGAACCCGTCTACGGTTCCCTCCACGGAGAACGTGCCCTCAGCGCCGTAGGCCTCTGCGTCAACGTCGTCCCATTCCACGGCCAGCGATTCCCGCGAACCGTCGTTGTACAGGACTCCAACAGCGCGCGGCAGTGCCGGCGGGACACCAACGGTTGTTTCAATCTCGACCGGATCAATAACGTTGAGCGTTACCGCGTCATTTGGGCGCACCCAGACTGTCGCCTTTGCCTGCAGTGGGGAACCGTCCACGAGGCCCACGACGGTGAAACTGCCCTCGCTGGCGAGCTGGTCCGAAGAGATTGTTTCCCATGACACCGGTATTGCGGCGCGACTGTTATCGCTGTAAACAGCCTCAACCGTGTCGGGCATGGTCGGTTGCTCACCGATCAGAGTCCGAACGTGAACCTCCTCGATGGCCTCGGGAGCATCGGCAAAAATTTGCCACTCGGAAACCGCAACAGCAGCGTAACGACCCTCTTCATTTGGATATGCATTGAAAGTCGCGCGCACTGCGGAGGTAATTACCGGGTCGAATTCAGTCACATTTGTTCCGGTGCGCTCCGTGCCATATTCGCTGGGATTGGGAATCTCTACCCATTCCTCGGTATCCGGATCCAGATACTCCATGGACCAGGATTCAGGAATTGACACATTTGAACCCAGCCCCGGGTCGGCATCGGACCAAAACATAATTTCTGATTCCGAGATTCGCAGCGGGCTGTCCCACGTATATTGCAGCCACCGCGTCGCCGGTTCATCGCCCGTCCAGGTCCCCCAAATTTCAGTTTGCGACCCGCCACTATTTTCACCGCGGCCGTTATTGACGGCATTGACGTCGTTGTGTCCAGCGGTAAAGGACGCCGAAGGCGTTGCCCAGGGCGCGACATTCATCTTGCCCTCATCCGCCGTCTCAACTTGAACCGTAAGTTCGCGGGAAGTGGTCAACTCACCATCGCTGGCTTCCACGCGCAATACGTATTCGCCTTCAGCACTAAACCGAGCAACCGTTGTCGCCGCATCCGGGTCAGCAAAAGTGGCGGTTCCCTCTTCGGGACCCGACACCATGCTCCAGGTGCTGGTTACTTCGCCACCGGGCAGCCCGTCGTCCTTAATTGAGGCAATCAGGCGAGCTTGACCGGGACGGTTGAAATCCTGGTCCTCAAACGCAATCACCTGCGGTGCTGCATTTTCGCGAGGTGTGGGCTGCTCCCCGGTTGAGAACGCTTGGAATTCCTTTATTCCAGTACGGAAGCCGTCGGCGTGATTTACCACCACGCGCAACTTCGAAGTCTGCACCGCCTTAAATGCGACCTCATTCAGATTGGCGCGCGGATATGTCGGTGTCGGGCTGGCATTTTCCACCGGCTTCCAACCATCGCCATCGTGGTACTCGATCCGGAACGTGGCCGGCTCAGCGTAACCATCGCGCGTTGCGGAAGACGCGGTTGCGTAGAAGAAGACGCGGGCATTATCGACCAGCAGAGTTTCGCCGAAGTCAATCTCTAAATGATCTTCTTGATTGGGCGACCCCGCAGTGCCCCAAAACGGCTCATTGATCGTGGAGCCGTTCACCGCGGAACTGGGCTCGAAGTTATCCGCGGAAAATGATGCGGATGCCTCGGCGCCAAGGGCGAGATTCTTCAGTTCCGTGCCCGGCGAAGAGATGTTTTGCCCAGCCTTGGCAAACAGGTCAACGACCCGGTCGTCAGCGGCGAATTGGACCTCTTGTGGCGCTTGAACGCTCGCATTATTGGCCGTGAGCACCTCGGCATCGGTGACGTCATTAACGGTGTCGTCCTCGATTGTGACTTCGCCCGAAGCCGGGTCGTAAACCACGTTAGTGAGGTCGCTAACAGTAAAGGCGAGCTCGCCATCAATGAACAACGAGTACCCCTCAGGGACTGCGTCGCCATAGGGGCGTTCAGCGTCGCCGGGAGCGTCCCAAACGATCGTCAAATCGCTATCGCGATAGCGAATGTTATTGGCCATAAAGTGCGGCCATTCAATATCGATGGGGTGCAGTTCGATTTTGTTATCTGAACGCGGACGCAAGCCCATCACGTCTTCGATCACCGTGAAGTTGGTGGTGCCCAAAATTGTGTGATGGATCCATGAGCGGTAATCAATCGCCTGCGGGTCATGACTACCCTCGGCCCAGAACTCATTCGCATCGGGCAGACGATTGTCGCCGTCATTCATGTAGTGGGCATATGCGTTCCAGTAAAGGAGCTTCTTGTACCACTCGCTGTCGATGTACTCGTTCGGGTATTCGCGCAACACCTTGGTGATCATGCGGAAGGTCACCGTCGAGTTGATGATCGAGAAATTGTTACTTCCGCCGCCCCCGCGATCAGCATCATCGGCCTGGTTTGCGGTGTAGAACGGGAAAATCGGGTACTGCTCA